>CAUJKL010000918.1 GCA_963204995.1 Planctomycetota bacterium
TTCTGTTCACGGGCCGCCGATACTTTCGCTGGCTGGCAATCTCGCTTCCACAAAGTGTTGCAATGATGCTGATCGCACTCTCGACCGGCGCTCTGGCTGCCTGGTCGTGGCCGGTCGATGAATTAGGTCCAGGCGTGAACAGGTCTTGGTATAGCTTGGTGCTTAAACCGGATGCCTGGGTTGGCGAGCAGTTGCCGGTCGTGTCGGATATCGTAACTGGTGACACACTCATGCATGGTGCCTGGCGGATTTTAATCTATAGCAGTCAATGTCCACACTGCACTGAGGTTGTCGCCAACGGACCACCGCGTTGGTCGCGGGAGGATTTGGGTCGCAGAATCGCGATGATCAATGTTCATCCCGACGCGACGGATGAACCAGCCAGTCCCGCGCGTCAATTCCTTCTATCCGGCTCGGATGCTTGGCGAGTGCGCGTGCCGGTCGTTCTGGACCTCCATGACGGGATCGTGCAAAAGGTTACCTATCCTGGCACTGACTTAGCAACAACTCATTCAAGATTGGCCCAACGGTGATGAAGTTGCGTATTTCGAGATGGAGATTCAAGGATCGCGTCGTCGAGCGGCTACTGCTGCTGAGCGGGGTTCTGTTGATTGCCGCGTTTGGTGCGTGGTTTATGAAGGCTCGGTCTCTCGATAGTAAAATCAACCTCGGCCTGAGCATCCCGAGCCGGGCCTTGACCTTCGACACGGCCGTTGTCCAGAGTGGGTTCGAATGGACGCTGCCGGTTTCCAACAAGGGAGATGAGACGGTACGCGTGCTGGAATTCGAAACGTCTTGTGGCTGCACGAAACTGGAACCGACGTCGTGTGAACTGCAACCCGGCGAAACTCGCAATGTTAAGTTGACGTTGGATCTGACGTTTGTAAAAGTCGACCCTGGCTCGCTCGCAGAAGTTCTCTTTAACGCAACGATCGTCCCGCGGATTCAAGTGAATCACCAAGAAGTTCGCGGAGTTGGTTGGCGGCTTGGTGGGCGAGTCCGTCCGCTCATCGCGACCACGCCACAGGTGATGACCTTCGGCGGAAGCAGTGCCGTCATTGGCTCACGAGAACAGGAGATGGTTGCCACAGTGAGAGCTGCGGACGACATCAGCGACATTCAGATTGAAAACTCTAGTATGGAGTTGTTCGGTGCATCCATCTCCGCCCGCGAAGATGTCCGTGAGTACCGATTGCACGTTCGACCAGTGGCGTCATTGCCAGTTGGTGAATTCGGCGGAACAGTCATCCTTCGTCCGAGATTTCTCGACGGGACATCAGCTCCGCCGATCAGCTATATCGTGAAGGGCGAAAAACTTTCGGAGATCGATGCAGTTCCGCCGATTGTGAACTTTGGTCGTTGCCTAGTTGGTGATCGCTCCGCCAAGCGAGTCCTGATACGTTCGCGAATCGGAAGAGAGGTTGATCGAATTGTCGTTTCCTCTATTGACGGATTGCGAGTATCACCGGCCCCCGAACCACATGGTGAGGGTGGACGTATGCTAGTGATCGAACAAGAGTTTCAGCGAGCTCAAGCATTTCAAACGAAACTTTGTATCGAAGTTCAGATGAAGGGTGGTGATGCCTCGCGAGTCGAACTTCCCGTCGTGGCCTACGTAGTCGTGAAGTGAAAGGGGTGCCGATCATGCAACCTAGTGGGAGCAGGCGATGAGGTGTCGGTGTGTATCGCGGTGGGTTGCTGGGATCCTTCTCGCTGTAGCCGCGTGCTGCACGAGTCGATGTGCGGTCGCGGAGAACGTCGAGAAGATCGTCAACGCGTGGAGTGATTTGCGGGCCGATTCACGTACCGTCTCGTACAAGATGGAAGGAGTGTCGTTTACTGCGCAGGGAGCCTTGCGTCGCGAGGACGTTATGAGGCCAAGAGAAGATTCCACCGAGTCAGTAAGAATCGAATGGATTATCGACTTTTCAACACAGCAGTTCCTTCGCACCCAGTCATTCCCCTACTATGACGTGACGCAGGAAAAACACGTTCCACGCGACTCAACATTCGTGTTCTCCAACGGGCAAACCGTCGAATTCATTCCTGTACTCTCCGATTTGGTGGCGACGAAACAACTAAATGAGCCGCAAGTCGAGTTCTATAAGTACCCACAAGGCAACTTGCTCGAGTGGGATCTCATCGTGTTACTGGCACATGGTTATGCGCCGATTAACTATTATATGGCCTGTAGCGACCTGGGGCGATCGCCGGATATCCGTGGGTTGACGATTGTCGGCGATGCGGTGGATGGCGAAGTGCCCGAAAACGTCTTAGTCGTCCGAACCGACGCCGTGGAGGGAATGCCTCAGACGTTCTCCGAGTACTGGGTCTCGCCTTCTCGTGGGTATCGGATCGTGCGAGTTCTCCGCCACGAACTTGGCAATATTACCCGTGAGTTCGCCCTTCAGTACGTTACTGACGAAGGTGGTACGCACATCTCTGCGGCACAGGTAACCTCGTTACTCGGGCCGGGCCATGCGGTATCGGAGAATCTGACGCTGAAAACGGTCTCGTTCTCGAATGAAAAACCGCTGGCAGACGCCTTCGTGCTTGCACCTCAGCCTGCGATGTGGGTTTATGACGCCGAGATGCAACATTCATACGAGTATCAGCCGAATGGTGGAACTCACGTTGTGTTGTGGGTGTTGATTGGAGTTGCTATCGCAATGGTAGGAGTCGCGCTGTATTTCTACGGCCGCTGGACGAGTAACATGACTGCACTTAACAAAGGAGATTGAAGATGAATTTCGCAAGAGTGGTTGCCGTATTGGTTTTTGTGAGCGCCTGCTTTGCATTTGCCGGAGCCGTATTCGAACTCCCGCGTGCCTACGCAGTGAATTGCCCTGGACCAACGTGTAATAACGGATGCCATACCACCACGATGGACCTCAGGCTGAGTACTACAACCTGCAACGTCATTTCAGCCCACAGATATTCGACCTTACAAGGAATTCACGGACTGACAAATGGGCAGGTCACTAGCCAATGCTTGCCCAAGGCAGTGCCAGGGAATCCAACGGTTGGAGAATGGAGTTGCAATTCTGGTGTACCCAATTGTGGTGGTAATGGTATCATGGATGCGACGGCTGTGTCTGGTTGCCCAATGCAACCAACGCCTATTACGCAAAAGTACTGTCCGACTAAGTGCTAAAGAGAGGATTGCACGACGCGCCGTCAACCCAGTGCAATTGCACCGCTACACGATGCACCTTGTGTAATGGGTGCGGCGATTGCATCTTTCACGAGCAGACTTAATGAAAGCCGAAACTGTGCGGTTAGATCGAGGACGCCTGTTGAAATCGCTCATCGTTGAGGGAACGGCGTGGACTCTGTCTCTAGTTCTCGTCACGTCCAGGAGATTCGGCAAGCACTTCGTCTTGAGAAAGTTTATCTACGGCGAGACCGCAGCCAGGGAAATGACCTGCGTTGCAGTCGCGTCGGGGCAACTACGCTTGCGTCGGTCGAGTCGCATATTTCCACTTGGGAGCACCCCGCCGATCACTTTGACGTTCTCCGCTTTGCAAATGGGTAGCTCTCGCTTGAGATTCTCATCATCAAGGCGGTACTTGTTCGTCGCCTGTACTCCATCCCATGCAGATTTACCCGACTCGGAAGTTGGGAGAGCGAAGCTACTGGCCGTCTGGGATCTAGACAGCTATTCGAGACCGAACGATCCCGCTCCAACAACCTCCAGCGGACAACCGTGAGATGCCGGCAATCACTCCGCCGACAGGACGACCTTGGCAATTCACTATGTGGGTCGCACTTCTCCTCGCGATCCATATCTATTTGCTGGCCTTCCAGGCATTTCGCGACAGCCCAACGCTCGACGAAGTTGGCCATTTGCCCGCTGGCGTTTGCCACATCACGACCGGCGACATGTCGTTGTATTGTGTTAATCCGCCACTTGTCCGCTCGGTGGCAGCGATGCCCGTGGTGTTGATGAGGCCGCAAACCGATTGGAAAGGCTTCGCAACGAATCCGTTGAGTCGATGGGAGTTCGACGTGGGGCGGCGCTTTTGTGAAATGAACGGCGAGCGATCCCTGTTGATGTTCGCGGTCGCCCGGCTACTGTGCATTCCGTTCAGCTTGCTCGGTGCGGTAGTGGTCGCGATGTGGTCTCGTGAATGGTTTGGACACAAAGCCGGGCTTTTGTCGGCCACGCTGTGGTGTTTTTCGCCGAACCTCTTGGCGCACGGGCACCTCGTGACGCCTGACGTAGCCGCGACATCCTTGGGCGTGACGACGTGCTACCTGTTCACTCGCTGGCTCCGCGAGCCGACTTCGCAACATACGTTTCTGTTGGGGACATCGCTGGCGCTAGCGTTGCTCTGTAAGGCGACGTGGCTAGTCCTGTTTGGAGTGTTGCTGCTTCAGTGGATTCTATTGCGATTATTCACGCCTCGATTCTATCCTGGACTCAATGCGAAGCATTTTGCGAAACTCTTCGTTGTCGTGCCAGTGCTGGCTCTCGCAGGACTGAATCATTTCTACGCTTGGGAGAAGAGCTTTACGAAACTTGGCGAGTTTCAGTTCATGTGTGACGCGCTGGGAGGTGACGGAGGGTGGGAGCCTGGAAATCGGTTTGAACGCTCGTGGATGGCAGAACTGCCAGTACCGCTTCCAGTGAGCTTTGTTCGTGGTGTTGATTTTCAGAAGCGAGACTTTGAGCAGGGAGCTGAGTCATATCTGCGAGGTGAGGTCCGCCAGGGAGGAGGATGGTGGTATTACTACTTATACGGCTTAGCCGTGAAGACACCACTTGGAACAATGGCGCTCGTTCTCATTGGCATCACGTCGTGCTTCTCTCTAGCGAGGCAGCGCATCGGTCAGGCTCGAATGGTCTTGCTTTTTACATGTCCCGCAGCCGTGTTCCTATTTGTTAGCTCTCAAACTGGGTTAAACCACCTTCGATATGTGCTGCCGGTTTTGCCGTTTGCGTTCGTATGCGCGGGTGCCTCCACGCTGGGATTGTTGGGAGTGTCAACTAGCCGACAGCGTGGCTGCATTGTAGTGTTGCTGGTGACGACGATTGTTGAAAGTCTGGCAAGTTATCCGCACTGCCTTTCGTTCTTCAATGTGTTGGCTGGCGGCCCGGCACAAGGACGCTTTCATTTAGTTGACAGCAGCATCGATTGGGGACAAGATATGACCCGCCTTCGAAATTGGAGTGAACAACATCCGGAGGCCCGACCATTGTTTGTTGCGGCGTTTGGCATGTTTGATCCGGCAGTACTTGATGTCAAGTACAGGTCGCCTCCCGGTTCTTCTGTAGTGACGGAACAGGCTGGCATGTGGAACCTCGCCGATGGCTGGTACGTGGTCAGTGCCCATCGCGTCCAGGGCATGAGACGATTGCTCATGCCACGGAACGATCGCCCGGTCGCCGCGACCGGCGGGTACGCGTACTTCCAGCAGCTTGTTCCCTGTGATCGGATCGGTTATTCGCTGCTCGTCTATCAGATCCGTGACGGAAGGTCGGTTCCATGAATTTGTTGACAGCCGATGGACAGGTTTTCCGACGGGCAAGATACCCATCGCACGTCAGCGGCTTTACGCTCGTCGAGTTGCTTGTGGTCGTTGCCATTATCGGTATTTTGGTCGCCCTCATACTTCCCGCCGTGCAAGCGGCCCGCGAGGCGGCGCGGAAGATGGAATGCAAGAATCATCTGAAACAGATTGGCATGGCGTTTCACTTGCACCACGATACCTACAAACACTTTCCGACGAACGGCTGGGGATGGCAGTGGGTGGGTGATTCGAAGCGCGGCTTCGGACAAGCACAACCAGGCGGCTGGTGTTTTAATGTGCTGCCATTCCTCGAACAGCAGGCGGCTCGTGACTTGGCGATCGGCCAGACATCTACCGCTGAGTTACTGCAAACGCCAGTCGCAGTGTTTCATTGCCCCTCGCGGCGTGACGCGAGAAACTATCCAGTCGGCGTTGCCTTGCCACCGCTTCACAATAGCGATCCAGTCACTGCGGCAGCACGAACCGACTACGCTGTCTGTGCCGGAGATGCCATCATCAACACGCCGTCCGGCCCGCCGAGCACCAACCCCAGCGACTTGCAGTCTTACGCCTGGCCGCCGTGGCGAAACGCAACGGGTGTGAGTTATGTGCTGACCACGACAAGAATGGCGGACGTAACCGACGGAACGACCAATACCGCGATGGTGGGCGAAAAATATCTGTCGCGGTTGTCTTACACGAATGGAACGTCGCTGGGCGACGATCAACCGGCATTTCTGGGCGACGACGCCGACAATCGGCGCTGGACCGACGAGCCACCGCAGAAGGACACCGCGTCGGACGACATCCAGCACTTCGGCAGCGTCCACTCCGGGGGCTGTCACTTCGTCCTCGCCGATGGTTCGACTCGCTTGATCAGTTACACGATCGACGCCACGGTCTTCAAGAACTTCGGGAACCGCCACGATGGCAATCCGATCGGTCTGAGTGATCAATGATTCCACGAAAACTCGGTGCTGTTGACCAAGACCCAGTATAGATCTTCGAGACATTCGCTGCGTTTGTCGCCCTCGGTCCCGCTGAGCAACTTCACGAAGTGAGCTTGTTCGGCTGCCGTGGGAAGTCGCGATAGGACAGTGAGGTAGCAGGTCTCGACGGCTTTCTCGTCTGTCGGTGCCAACACCGAGATTCTGGTCGTTGCATTTAAGAACGGGTTCGGCTTGGTGCGGTCCTTGACAAGTTCGCCGTTCATCAGCAGCAGTCGCTGAGCAATCGTTCCCGCGCGATCTGCGAATTCATCCTCGCCCGTGTCGCCATAGCGTTGGATGAACTGTCCCTGTTCGATGAAGCGTTGCAATTGCGAGATGATGTGCGAATTGGCGTCGATCGTCGTGAGCGACGAGGCTTGAATCACTCCGCCCGCCATTTGCTCGGGCCGCAGTCGCGTGAGCGGGAACACCGCCCACGCATCCTCGTGTTGCTGAGTCACTTCGAAATCGGCACGACTATCGAGCTGAAACGCTTTGGTGCCGGCGATCATGCGCACGAGATGATGCAGGTCGTAATCGTGCTTGACGAAATCGTCCGCCAGCGTTTCGAGGCCGGGCGGATAGTCGCCGTATAACGGAATGTCGTCGATCGGCTCGACGAGCGGCTTACCGAACATCATGGCCCACATGCGATTTACCATCGCACGCGCAAAGGGCTTGTTCTGAGCATGGGTGACCCAAGCCGCGAGTTGCTCGCGTTGCGTGCCTTCTTTGGGCAGGAGGTCGACAGCGAAGGGAGGCTCGGGCGAGATTATTTCCGGTTTCTCGGCGTGCAGATACTGATACTCGTACGCGTGTTTGCTATCGGTCACACCGAACAGCGAGAACTCGACACCGCCATAGAATGCGGCCAGATGATGGAAGTCACTTTGCAGGCCGCCTCGTGAATCATCCTTGGTACCAAGATTCATCTTGCCGAGATTGTCGTCGTGGCATTGGAGGCAATCGATCCGCATACCGAGGAACGCCCGCGTCGTTCGTCCCGCCAGGCGGATCGCATCCGGCTTCCCCTTGTTGTCTTCATCCAAGGTCACGGTCAAAAAATTGACGGATGGCGAGTTCGTCCAAATCCCCTTGTCGCTGATTAACTCACGCACCAGTTGATCGTACGGTTTGTTCGCCAGAAGTTGGTCGCTGAGCCAAGTCACAAATCGACGCCGGCGATAGACGATGAAGGGACCGTTGTCAGTGCCGACGTAGGATCGCGCCAACCGCTCGGCCACGTAGTCCGCACAGCGACGATCTTCAAGCAATCGCGAAATCCACCATTCGATTCTTTGGCCTTCGGGCAGCGATTGCAAGACGCGTATTTCTTCGAGTGATGGGATCGTGCCGGTCAGCCCCAAAGAAAGGCGGCGCGCGACGACTAGCTCATCGGTCGAGTTCGCACTCGTGATCCCTTGCTCCTGCCAGGAAGTTTCGAACTCGCGGTCGACTTGATCGAGAACGGTTCGAATCTCGGGCTGTTGATATCGCGAAGCGTTGAAGGTGACCGGCGTCTCGATCGGGTCGTTGCTTAACAGGCGAGAGCCGAGCGCGATCAGCCCGACGATGCTCAATCCGATAAACAGCAGGTTACGTTGCCACACCAGGCAGGCTCCTTGGCAAGAAAGCTCAGGGTTCTTGAAACGACAGAGGGCTCTAAGCGGGTATTAGTCGTTACAGGTTCAGAGAAACATACCCTGGATGATCGTGGTTTGTTTCGGCGTGTGCGACTCCCATCAGGCACGCGACCGTCCCATTCGACCTCTTTCGCAACCAAATTGAAAGCCTGAATTTGCCACACCCGCTCGAATTCCCTACGATCGGAAACGTTCAAGGCCCCGGCCTCGCGAGAAACACGGGCGAGCCGATTGACACCGTCAGCCAAGGTAATGTGATGCCGACCAGCGACTCGCCCCACGATCAATCAACGCCGCCCGTGCAGGTCGATGACCAGACGATCGGCGTTCAGCTGGAGTTGGCATCCCAGTCCGATGCGGGAGCAACCACCGAAATGCCTCCGCTCGTTCGTATATACGCTGCGGAGGGAATCGAAGAGCTCGTTGCAATCGTCGATGAACGGAGTATTCCGGTCAAGCTGTGGGGAGGGACGTGTTCGGGCATCGAGTGGCTGTTTGGCTTGGCGAGTGTGATTGCCGGCTTGGCGCTACTCGCGTCGCTCCCGATCGTGCAGTTCTTGTCGCTGGGATACTTGCTGGAAGTGAGCGGACGGATCACGCGTACAGGGAAGATCCGTGAAGGGTTCATCGGGATTCGCCCGGCAGCACGTCTGGGCAGCATCATTCTTGGAACCTGGTTGATGCTGTGGCCGATACGTTTGGTTTCAAGTTATTGGCGCTCGGCTCAGTTGATCGATCCGAACAGCGGGCTCACCGCGGCGTGGCGAATTGGCTTGTTGATTTTTACGGTCGTGATGGTCGGACACATTCTGCTGGCCTGGTCCTGTGGCGGCAAGATTCGTTACTTCTTTTGGCCGTTGCTGGCTCCGTTTTTCTTTGGCATGTGGGTGCTGCGGAGAATCGTATCGAGCGCTCGCCTGCGTCCCATCGTGAGCCCGGTGATCGGCACATTCTCGAAGAGGCTCTTGAAAGACCTGACCACTGTTCCGCCACTGACTTCCTGGTTCCCGCCCGCGATTTTTTGGTCAAACCTCCGACGCGGCGGACTCTACACCGCAGCGCGTGACGCCGTCTGGGATTACGCCGTCAACTTGCGAGCACACTATTTTTTCTGGCTCGGGTTGCGTGGGTTTGCAGGTGCGATCACGTGGCTGTTCGTTCCCGTCATCATGATCATCGCCATGACAAATTTCCAGTTGGAGAACGAGCAAGCGGCGAGAGGACTAGGTGGTTTGTCAGCGTTCTTGGGATCTGCTTTGCTGGCCGTTGTGATTCTGTACCTGCCGTTTCTGCAAGCTCACTTTGCGGCTGAAAATCGGTTCGTCGCAATGTTTGAAATCGGCGTGATTCGCCGCAAGTTTCAGCGCGCCCCGATTGCGTTTTGGTTCTCGTTGTTGATTACCCTCGGATTCTCGTTGCCGCTGTATTTGTTGAAGGTCGAATACGTGCCACGCGAGACAGTGTGGCTTCCCAGCGTTGTCTTCGTGATCTTCATCTTGCCCGCCCGCATAATCACGGGCTGGGCTTTGGCCAGAGCCGAAAAACGCGAGACGCCGAGATACTTTCTGCTTCGTTGGGGAGCCAGGCTCGGCAGCTTGCCGCTCGTTTTGTTCTACGCGTTTATCGCCTTCTTCACGCAGTTTCTGTCGTGGTACGGATCATACAGCCTGTTCGAGCAGCACGCATTTCTCACGCCGGTGCCGTTCTTGGGGTTGTAGTGCCATGACTGTAGACGTTCGAACGCCTGGGGGGCTGCCATTTCACCCTTGCGGCGTTGAAGTACAGATTGCTATAGTCTCGCATGCGTCTGCGTGTTAGATAGCATTGCTATCGTCGGATCGCGACGAAGTCTTTGCTGTAGTCACCTCAAGCCGGAGGGACAAGGATGTCCAGTAACGGTTCTGCCCAAGACTTTCTCATCGAGATCATCAAGCCCTCGCACTACGACGATGACGGCTATTTGATTCAATGGGCTTTGGCATTCGTTCCTTCTAATTCACTTGCCTGCGTGTATGGGCTCGTGCAGGATGTTCAAAAGCGGCGGCTTTTGGGAGACGGCGTCAATCTCTTGGTCAACGCTCACGACGAAAGCCACACGGTGCTCCCCGTCGACAAAATCATTCGCCGCATCCAGGCCAACGGCGGTCGCGGCTTGGTTATGCTGGCGGGAGTTCAATCGAACCAATTCCCGCGAGCTGCGGACTTGGCAGCGAAGTTTCGAGCAGCCGGGATTCAAGTCGCGATCGGCGGGTTTCATGTCAGCGGCTGTTTGGCCATGCTGCCGGAATTGCCGGCGGACATTCGCGCGATCCAAGAGATCGGCGTCTCGATCTATGCGGGCGAGGCCGAAGGGCGGATGGACGTTCTGCTGCGAGACGCCGTCAACGGAGAATTGAAACCCGTCTACAATTACATGCTCGATCTGCCCGAATTGCAGGGGCAGGTGACACCGAGTTTGCCGCGGGCGGTCGCCAAACGCTATCTGTTTGCCAGTCCCTTCGACGTCGGTCGCGGTTGTCCCTTCATGTGCAGCTTTTGCACGATTATCAACGTGCAGGGACGGAAGTCGCGCTATCGCGATGCGGAAGACGTCGAGCGTGTGGTGCGAGACTATCTGGCGCAAGGCATCCGCCGCTTCTTCATCACCGATGACAACATGGCTCGCAACAAGAACTGGGAAGCGATCTTCGACCGGCTCATCCATCTGCGCGAAGTGGAAGGCATCAACGCGAAGTTTGTCATTCAAGTGGACACGATGTGCCATAAGATTCCGAACTTTATTGAAAAGGCGGCCCGCGCGGGCTGCCACCGTGTCTTTATCGGACTCGAAAACATCAATCCAGAGAACCTCGAAGCGGCCAACAAACGTCAGAACAAAATCACCGAATATCGCCAGATGCTGCAAGCCTGGCGGTCGCGGGGCGTGGTTACGTACGCCGGATATATTCTCGGACTTCCAGCCGACACGCCGGCCTCGATCGAGCGCGACATTGCGCTGATTCAGAAGGAGTTGCCGGTCGACATTCTGGAGTTCATGGTCCTCACGCCACTTCCCGGTTCGGCCGACCATAAGGCGCTGTATGAAAAGGGAGTCTGGATGGACCCGGACATGAACAAGTACGACTTGGAGCACGTCACCACGACGCATCCGAAGATGTCTGGCGACGAGTGGCGCGATGTCTATCATCGTGCCTGGGGCCTGTATTACTCGCCGGAACACATCAAGACATTGTTGCTGCGCGCCGAAGTATGCGGCGGGGGAGCGAAGCGGATGGCCAAGGGCATTCTGCAGTTCTACGGCAGTTACCGTTTCGAAAAGGTCCATCCGCTGCAATGTGGTATCTTCCGCCGCAAAGTCCGCAAGACGCGCCGCCCAGGATTCAAAGTCGAGAACCCACTGGTGTTCCACGCTCGGCGCATCTGCGAAGCACTCTACACTTATTCCAGCTTGCTGTTTTACTTCCTGTGGATCGATCGCCTGCGCAGGCAGGTCGAACGGGAAGTCCGAGCGGCTGGCTACACCGACGTGTCGCTCGCTCCGGTCGCAGACACCGACGACGAGTCGTTGGAACTCTACCAAGTCACGGAGGCGGCCAAGGCAGCCGTCGCAAAAGCCCGGCACAAGGCCGCGAAGCACGAGACGCTGGCCAAGGTGGAACTCCCCGTCCTCAAACGGATCGCCTAGCCCGCCTTTCTCATCAGTTGTAGGCCGGATCGAAGCAAACGCCGCATCTGCCGGAACTTCGGTCGCAGTTGTCGAGTGGATTTACGAGACACCATGATTTCAAGCTATTTGCGTTTGTGAAGCTCCGGCAAGGGGTTGCGACCTTCGGTTCGGCCTACGATGAGAAATGCGGGCTAGAAAACACCGTTCAGAGAACGATTTGAATGGGGGACGGGCGGGAAGTGTTGGGTTGATCGATGCAAAGCCAGGCTAAAATGAATCCAAGGTGCGCTGCGCGACCCTGGGCTAAGTTGTTAAAGTCCTTCGGACTGTGGTGCGGGATTTCCCACGACGACAAGTACTTGGCAAGGGGCGAAACCGGTCGTCGATTTGCTGGGGGCTGATGCCGACGAAGACTTCGAGAAGTAACCAGCGGTGCGCCGTTCAGCCGCGCCGCGACGAAATCCACAGAAACGGCTTGCCCGCTTCGTCGAGTCGGACTTCGCTCTTTAGCTGTGCCTGAAACAAAACTTGGTCGAGCACACGCAAGTACTGGACACGCTTCTTAGGAAACGAAACTTTCACGGACGTCAAATCGATCTGGTCGCGAGCCATTCCGTTGTGATCGAACAGGAACGGGATTTCCACTCGACCTTGAATGGCGTTAATCGCCTCGGACAGCGCTGTCTCTTTGATCTCGACGGTGAGATACTCGTAGAGCTTGGGTGCCGCATCTTTCGGCGGGGCCTGTGGCGGCCAGCCGATTGGCCAAGACTCTTTGACCTCGCGAACGTCAGAGATCACCATCCGGACTTTGCCGCCACGAGGCTTGTCGGGCGACAGGACGAGCCCTAGTGGACGAAGCGTGGCGGCCAGTGACGTCCCGGCACTCAGTCCCACAAGTTCATCGAGCACTGGTTCGTTTCGCGAGAAGGCTCGCCGAGCATCGGCGGTGACCGATGATTCAAGCGCCAGACTCTGCACGATCTTGCGTGCGACATCGCCGGCGCGGACGCCCTTTGTTTCGAAACTGATCGGAGTCGCGAGTTGCTTGTCGAACTCGACCAACTCGTCCGCCGTCAGGCCGAACGCCGCCTTCGCGGTTGTCATGCCATCGATCCCGCCTTCTTGTAGCTTCTCGATCCACTTGGCGATCCCCGCGCGGTCGTTCAGGCCGAACTTACCATAAGGAAGCGCGAGTTGGTTGTTGGCTGTGAGTATGCCGACGACATGATACGAGGGCGACGCTTCGGTGCCCCGATTGATCACTTCGGTCTTGTCACCGGGATTGCCGCTTCGAATCCGCAGTCCCGACTGATCGAGGTCTTTCAACGCATCAATCCAGCGCTGAGCGCCTGTCATCGAAAATCCCGGATCGGTGACCAGTTCGAAAGAGACAGGCGGTGCCGCCACCGCGGACCTCGTCACGCCAACTAGGCAGAACAAAAATACAGCAATGCCGCGCATCCGCACCCGACCTCGATTTGAAAAGGGAGTCTTCACAGTTTGAGTATAGCATTCGATGAAAAACTCGGCCTTCGTCGCCGCGATTCGCCGACTCGCTAAACTGCCTAAGTTCGAGTTTTGCATTTTTTTTGGACTGCGGTGACTTGTCACCGCTTTGCTC
>CAUJKL010000919.1 GCA_963204995.1 Planctomycetota bacterium
CCTCGGTGCGTTGACAGTTGCAGCATTGCTTCTCACCATTTTTGTCAACCAATACCAATGGGAGAATCGGTACTATTCGACGGTGCGAGAATTGGAGAATGCTCGTGAAGGTTTGAAGGCGGCTCACGAGTTCTGGACACCCCGCTATCCGAGAACTCAGCTCGTTGCCGTCTCGCCCGACGGTCGCAAGAGCTTCATGAACTTACACTCGTTAGACCAATCGCGTTCCCCGGAATCGAGTTGTAAGATGCTAGAGGCAGATCATTTCGGATGCGTTCTGTGTCGCTACCTCGGAACGGTAGGCGAACGTGATATCTACGAAATCCTCATTGGTAGCCAACTAGTTTCAATGAGTTGGGATGAACTCGGTCGCACACCTGGGATAGAATTGAAATCCGTCTCTTTTCTCGGGGATCGTGTCGTCGCATATGAGAAAAATGGTTATAGAGTAGAATTGGACGAGTGGGCAGAAAAGGCAAATTGAGGGGAGGGAGGTTTCGGGGTGGCGGGGCAGAGAAAGGCTCCAGGAACAGAATGGCACTCAGGAAAATCTCGGTCAGCGTGGAGTACTACTCTAGTACTGAGGCGGTAGATTGACTCTGCCCGACACAAATCGACGCCGAATGTTTCAATTCTCGTTGTGGCGAGGGTTGGTCCTCCTGGCATTTGTCGCAGTACTCACCGCCGCGCTGGTGAATGCGTGGAAGCTGCGTCAGGCGACTTATCAAATCGCTGCCGCCTCAGCAGAGATCCGAAACCTACGAAATGAGCTGGGGTTTTTGACCGTTGATGATCGCGAGCTAGTCCATGTTAAGCGGATCAAGACGCTGGACCGATTAACTTGGAAATGGAGGATCTTTCTCCCCGCCGGTTATAGTCCCGCGTTCAGCTACTCGCTAAACGACATCAAACGTGAGGGACTACCTGAACGGCAATCGTGTTGGTTCGAGACTCCCTACGGAATTGAAACGGGGCCAACGCTCAATCTAAAAACGCCTGGGAAGTCGCTTGCTGAACCGAAGGAATTCACCTTTACCGTTGCCATTCGCCATGATCCGCAAATCGGTTGGATGTTGGTGCAGGGAGGGTTCCCCAACGAACAATCCATGAGCTCGCCAATCACGGAAGCTACCACGTGGATTGAACATAACCCTGGTCTCGCGACTGCAGTTACCGGTGGACCAGACACCGCATCGTTCGGAGTCGATGAACCCATTCCGCTGTTGCGTTTGCGAGTTTCTCGGGAACGCGACGATGGCAGTTCCTATTTACTCGTAAACGACCCCGTCAATGGTTTGGTGTTGTGGATGGAAAACCGCGAAATGCAGAAATCGGGGCGGAGTTAGCTAATTGTTCGTGTGCGGTTTCAAGAGGCACAAGCCACACTGTTCGCGACTGAATTCATTGCCATATGCAAGATGATGCCATGGCGACTCACAATCGACGTTCGCTTGCCGAGGCGATTCAGTGTCTGGCCGTTCGCTGGCCGGAGGTTGCCAATGCTACTGCGAGCGATAGTCCCGTCTTCGTCCTGGCCGCTGGCTGGCGATCCGGCTCGACGCTGTTGCAACGACTGTTGATGCCCGAGTGCTTTGTTTGGGGCGAGCCGTATGGGCACTCGTGCATGTTGCAGAACTTGGCTGATCCGCTGCGATGCATAACGGACGACTGGCCGGAGCCACATTTCTTTTATGAACGAAAAGTAGCCGTCACGCTCCGTCGTGACGAGCCTGCGACGCCGGATGCCGCATCGCCGTTGGACTCCGCTCGTCAGGACGTGATTGAATCGAATGGATCGGGCGGGGAGCTGGAACCAGTAGCGGATGGTTGTTTGCGGGGCGATGGTGATGCGGTGAGGCTCATCACGACGGAGCGTGATGGCTACGTTGCGGAGCGTGACGGGTTAAGCGAACGCTTTGTTGCGAATTTGTATCCGAGTGTGGTGACGTTGT
The DNA here is from genome assembly GCA_963204995.1 of Planctomycetota bacterium. Taxonomy (GTDB): domain Bacteria; phylum Planctomycetota; class Planctomycetia; order Pirellulales; family Pirellulaceae. The sequence goes on from CAUJKL010000919.1 coordinate 1,953, forward strand.
TGGACGCTCATCGCGCGTACTTCGACACCTTGTTCGCGAAGCCCGCTCGTGAGGCGGGAACTGATCGCTGGGGGTTCAAGGAAGTGCGGCTGTCGGCGGATTATGCGCACTACTTGAAGCTGCTCTACCCCAACTGCAAGTTGCTGTTTCTGATTCGCAATCCGTACGATGCCTATCGGTCCTGGGCGGCGCGGCGGAATACCGGTTGGAAATGGTTTTATCGCTGGCCGGATCAGCCGCTGACGGCTCGACTGTTCGGCAAGTTGTGGACGGAACTCGCTGGCAGCTTTATCGAGCAGGCCGATGCGCTCGGTGCGTTGGTGGTTCGCTATGAAGATCTGAAAGACGGGCGGTACGAGCCGATTGAATCGTATCTTGGATTCAAGCTGAATCGCGCAGCTGCGGATGTCCGACCGCATGATGGGCCGAAGCCGATCGAGTTCATCCCGCACGCGGAACTTGCTGAACTTGATGACGAGTTGTACTCGTTGGCGGAGTCGCTGGGGTACTCGATTGGTACGACGGCGCTCCGAGGCCGTCGCGGCGCGGACGAAGATATCGACGGGCTCGGAGGCCCGTCGTACGAAGATGCCGACGAGGGCAAGCTCAATCCCGCGCGTTGTGTCGTGTTGGTGCCAATCGGTGGGGCGGTTGTGCCGGCTTGTGAAGAAGCACTCGCCGAACTTGAGCGCCGTGGATACACGGTGCGGCGCGTGCGCGGCTACTCGGCGATCGATCAAGGCCGCAACCAGATGGCGACCGACGCTTTGGCCGACGGCTTCGACGAGACGATGTGGATCGATTCGGATGTTGGTTTCGATCCCAATGACATCGAACGGCTACGACAGCACAAAGTCCCGATCGTGTGTGGCATCTATCCGCAGAAGGGGCGACGAGTGTTGGCTTGCCACGTGTTGCCTGGAACCGAAAAGCTGACGTTCGGTGATGAGGGTGGATTGGCCGAGATTCTTTATGCGGGAACCGGATTCTTGCTCGTGCGACGCGAGGCTTATGAAACGATCCACCGCGAGTTGCAACTGCCGTTATGTAACGAACGCTTTGGCGGGCGTCCGATGGTACCGTACTTTCAACCGATGAGTCATCCCGATCGCACGGCTTCGGGTGTCACGGGGCATTGGTATCTGGCCGAGGATTTTGCATTTTGCGAGCGGGCTCGGCAGGCCGGGTTCAAAATCTACGCGGACACACGGGTGCGGCTGATGCATTACGGCAACTATGGCTACAGCTGGGAAGATGCCGGGATGGAGCTGAAACGCTACCGCACGTTCCACTTTCATACAAAGTGAGGAGCCCAATATTTCGTCCGCTTCAACGATGAGGAGCGAAATGGTAATCGCTGAAGGATCGCGTTCGACATGATAGGCCGCAGATCTTATTAATGCGAGCCGTTGACATAACGTCGATCACCTGCCTTCCTCCTGCCCGCCGGTTGCTATCTGATGTTCCGAGCAAGTCGCAGCAGCTTCATCGACCTCACGTTGACGCTTAGTTCATTGCTGTTGGGCAATGCTGTCTTTGCGGAGATCTCCGTGAGTCCACCTCGGTGGTGCTCGATCGTCCCGAATCGTCGCAGCAACTACTCGCGAGCGTTGCTACGGATTGCCGGACTGCGTCGGCGTTGGCGAAGGAATCGTCATTCCTGCCGGAAAGAAGGCTGTGAAGATCGAATTGTCCGCCGTTACTGACGCAGCCACGGCGGCCACGATGCTGAAGGTGACGGACCAAGCGACGATCGGCATTCGGGATGTCACGCAACAACTGGACCCGATCTTGCTGGTCGTCACGATGAAGCCTCCGTTCTCAATTGATGCGAAAGTCGAGGACGACTTGCCGCAGGGAGTCAAACGGTTCAGGCCGGACAATCACACGCGACAATCCCGGTCATGCCACTGATGGAGACGAGGTTCGCCGGTGAAATGCAAGTCACCATTCGCGCGAGCGTGCTGCAACACGGACAATATCCGGTGGTTTCGCAGACGCAGGTGCTGATGGCTTTCGTCGACGAATCGGCTTCGGGCCGCTAAGTAGCGGATGACGCCGTCGTTGGTACAATGAGACACTACCCACTAAGTGCCGCGACTTGAGGTTTCCGCGAAAATTAGCACCGTTCTAAAGCTGACGACTGCCGAATACGACGAGATGGTCGCCAAAGGCGCATTCGATGGACTCCAGAAACGGATTGAGTTAATCAACGGAGTCATCGTCCAAACGAACCCCGCAGGACCGGTGCATGATGATCTCATCGAATTCCTAACGCAATGGTCCGTACGGAATACGAGCCCCGAGGAAGTTCGCGTGCGTATCCAGAGCGGGTTGAGCCTGCCGGAACTTGACAGCCGCCCCGAGCCGGATGTGCTATGGGTGAAAGCACGACGGTATCTCGACCGGCACCCCGTCAGCAGCGATGTACTGCTGCTGATCGAAGTTGCCGATAGCAGCCTCAAGTCGGATCGCGATACGAAGGCCGAGTTGTATGCGAAAGCCGGTATCGTCGAATACTGGATCGCCAACATCGCCGACGAAGTGATTCACGTTTATAGACAACCGGCAGACTACGGATATCAGATGCAGTTCACCGTGTCGGGCGATACGGAGTTAACTCCATTAGCTCAAGCGACCGCCGTGCTCAAGCCCGGCGAGTTGTTTTCCGGCGAATGAATCAGCCAGCCACCCGCTCAGCAGCGACTCGCTCAGTGAATACGTCGCATCCTCAGATGAAGCTTTGACGAAATTCTAGAAGCTTACGCAACGTTGGTCCGCCACGATGCTGCGTCCTCGCCGTCGAGGCGAAGGGTCAGACACTTGGCGCTACCGCCGGCTTTGACGAACTCGCCCAGCGGCGTGGCGGTCGGATTGAATCCGATCGCGCGGAGCTGCTCATGAAAGAACGGGCAGCCGGTGTTCGTCGTTACCGTCGAGCCAACCACCACCGCATTGCAGGCGAACGAGCGGGCTTCGTCCTTGTCGACTTCGATCAAAGTCGGAATGTGCTCGCGGAGGGCTTGCTTGCCGTAGTCGTCGAAGGCTCCGGGGTAATACGCTGCCACATCCTTCGCGAGCGGACAGAAGCACGTATCGAGGTGGTAGTAATACGGATCGACCAACTCCAGGGGAATCACGCGACGTCCAATTCGTTCGGCGACCAATTGGTGGCTGACGGCTTGGCTTCGCATGCGATAGCCAGCGAACAGTGTGTCTCCGCAGAACAACGCGTCGCCAGCACCTTCGAAAAAGTGATCGTTCGGTAAAGTCTCGACAGTGAAACCATGTGCTGTGAGCCAAGCAGCGTCGTGCTCTTCTTCGCCTTGCCGCTGTTGATGCCGAAACCGGGAGCAAATCGCGCGTTCGCGATAAATGAACGCCGCATTGGCCGTGAACACGAGGTCGGGAAGTCCGGCGACCGGCTCTAGCAGCTCGATCACGGCACCGTGCCCGCTGAGGATCTGACGCAGATCGTTCCACTGTGCTGCCGCAGTCGGCTGATCCGCCTGACGCTCGGTGTGCATCCAGGGATTGATCTCGTATTCGATCCCATAAAAATCCGGCGGGCACATGAGAATGCGAGCGGGCGCGTTCATGGTGTTCGCCCTTCGAGATCCGCGACCAACGCGCGCAAGAACGGCTCGACGTCCGTGACCAAACCCACCGTCTGAAACGAGCCGCGATCGCTCAGTTTGATCACCGTCGACGGATTGATATCAACGCATACGACTCGCACCCAGGCCGGCAGCAAGTTACCAACGGCGATCGAATGCAGCGTGGTGGCAATCATCAAACAGAAGGAAACGTCACGCACTCGCTCGCGCATCTGTCGCTGAGCGTCCAGAGCATCGGTGATGACTTCCGGGAGCGGACCGTCGTCGCGAATGCTGCCCGCCAATAAGAAATCGACATCGTTCTTGATGCATTCGTACATGATCCCGGACTTCAGTTGCTCGCTTTCGACAGCCTGGCGGATGCCGCCGAGACGTCGTATGCGGTTGATGGCTCGCAGATGATGTTCGTGCCCCGCTTCGATGTTGTCGCCACTTTGCAAATGAACGCCCAGGCTCGTCCCGAACATCGCCTGTTCGATATCATGGGCGGCGAGTGCGTTGCCAGCGAACAGTATTTGCACGTAACCGTTTCGGATGAGCCAGGACAAGTGATCAACGCTGCCGGTATGTACGATCGCGGGCCCACCAACGACCAGGATCTTCTGACCGGCGGCGCGCGCCTCATGCAGCTGTCTGGCGACTTGAGCGGTGGCGACTCCCTTGGGCTTTTCGGTCGATACGGCGCTGTTCATGAACTCGAAGCCGTGCGAGCCGAGTTCGCGTTCTTCCGGTGTGACACGCACTCCGCTGTGCCCGACGACAAGTTGCTGGCCCAGTTCGACGTCCGACATCGCAACACAGCGAGCCTCTTGCCGTGCAGTATCGACGACGATGCCGCAATCCATCTCCTGAAGTTGGACTTCGAGCCACTTGCCTTTCACGCGGACTTCGGTGCGTTGGTTCGTCGTGCTATAAAAGCCTTCGGGAAACGCGCCAGGTAGATCGGCAGCGACGAGCTGGCAGTCGTGGCTCGTTACTGGCGAAGCGCCGTGATCGGAAATAGATGCCAGAATTACGGCGAGCAAATCAGCGGTCGGAGCCGCGACGATGATACGGGCAAAGCTTGGATCGTGGCGAGTCTGTCCGACGACAATGTTTTCGATGGTGAACGAGCCACCGGCGGCCGCAATGGTGTCCAAGACCTTCGGCAGAATCAAGCTGTCGATGATATGTCCGCGAATTTCGACCGTTTCACGCATATCGTTAGCCATCGTGCATCTCCAAGTTTGCCCGACTCGCCACGCCACCGACTCAATTCTACCTCACGGCCGTCGTTTTGGTCGGAATTTGCATTGGAACTGCCTGACGTGCAAGGGGTTGCAGTCGCGAATGGCCGGTCGCGGCACTCGAAAACTACTCGTATCGCAACGCCTCAATCGGATCGAGGCGGCTGGCACGGCGGGCTGGATAGTAGCCGAAGAAGATGCCGACGGACGCAGAAAAGAGGATGGCGACGACCGCTGCCTCGAACGAGACGATAATGGGCCATTTCGTGCCGGTGGTGAACGAATTAATCAGTGTGGTCACACCCGCCGAGGCGGCAACGCCGAGGCCGAAGCCGATGATTCCGCCGATGCAAGAAAGCAACACCGCTTCGACCAGGAACTGGCGCAGGATATCGCGACCGCGTGCTCCGACCGCCATCCGGATGCCAATCTCGCGCGTTCGTTCGGAGACCAGCTGCGCCAACAAGCCATAGAGGCCGATGGCGGTCACGAGTACCGTGACTCCGGCGAAGCCCGCCACCACCAGTCCACTCAGCCGCTGCGTCTGCACACATCGGGCTTCAATCTCGCCGACGGCACGAACACCGTGGACCGGCACA
>CAUJKL010000920.1 GCA_963204995.1 Planctomycetota bacterium
CCCAAGGCAAGAGCCGTATGAGGTAATTCCATCATGTACGGATCCGTCCGGGGGGCGGCTCGCAAGGGCCGTCCCTACCGGAACCGTTGGGGACAGGAAGACGGTGTCCCTTCATGCTTCACGACGCGGCAAACCGAGGCCGAAGTGCGGCACGCGCAAAGCGCAGCGCTGGGCGTGGCGGGTGCCGAACAAAGCGTGGCGTTTCCTCGCACCCCAGCCACGCCCTTCGAAGACTCAGGGCGTGCCACCCGAACGCCCTCGGAGCGGCCGGGGCAGGTTACTCACAAAGAGCCACTCCTGTTCTGCCTCATAGCACCAAACGTATTGGTTCTCTTCGTTTCGCTCCCATACCACATCTTGGCCGATCTTGCGAAAAGCATCCAAAATCTGAAAAAGTGTCAGGAACGTTATCTATCGGATCATTGCCTGGCTGACGTTTACTCACACAGCGTCTAAGAGCTGGCGCTTAAGTCTCTCGCAAAGCGCTGATGATCGGCATGCGAGCGGTGCGCTGGGAATAAGCCGCCGACCAAGGCACATCGCGACGCCCCGCAGCAAGACGCTGGGGCCGAAGCGGAAGTCGAAGGTGATCTCGTTGGACGTGGCCCAGTTGTCTGTGCAGATCGAGAAAAGTAGGCCGGAACAAATCCACGCAGTTCCGGTATGAATCAAACGTTACGCCGCTGCATGAACTGCGCAAAGCTTGGTTCCGGGCTACTCAGCTGAAGGCGATCGCGCGGAGCGCCCGATCGCGCGGCCGCAGCTGCCGACGGCGGCGTACTTCGCGGTCGTGACTACCACTTCATTTCCGGCAGCTCTCGAAACACTTGGCGTACGCCTTCTCTCCTGTCTGCGCTCAACGGTGTGAAATAAGCGTCGCCCTCGTCGAAGTGGTGCCGCTTACGGACTTCCAAGCCAGGGCTTTTAACTTGTTTGGAGGTGATCAGTATACGGCGCGATCTCTTCGGCCCGGAGGGTCGGTATAGCCCTTGCCGGGGCTGTGAAGCCCCGGAATAGTTGGCAAAACTCTCTCGAAGCCCCGATAGGGGCGACACACTTCGCACAACACCACCTGTGTCGTCCCTATCGGGGCTTTGTACCTTGGGAGAGTTTGCTACCGGGGCTTTACAGCCCCGGCACGGGTTGTGTCAGCCCTCTCGGGCTTGTTTGTCAAACATAAGCCCATCGTTCCAATGCTGTCCGAAAGACGTTAAGAGCCCTGGACTTCCAAGCTGTCCCGCTCGTAGCAGGACCAGATCGATGGGCTTACACCTCGATGGCCTCTCGCGCGCACTTCAGCTCGCGCTGATCTCATCCGCCCACACCTTGAAGCTTTCCAGAGTCGAAGGCCCGAAGCTAGTTGTGAGCGCGACGTCCGCCGCGTCTCTGCCTCGCGCGATCAGGACGCGTCCGATGCGGGGCGTGTTGTTTCGCGCATCGAAAGTGTACCAGTCGTCGCCGAGATAAACCTCGAACCAAGCTGCAAAGTCCATGGCGGATTGACCCGGGGGAATGCCGATGTCGCCGAGATAGCCGGTGCAATAGCGGGCCGGGATATTCATACATCGGCAGAACGTGACGGCGAGATGGGCAAAGTCACGACACACACCTTGGCGGTCCTGAAAAACTTGAAACGCGGACTTCGTCGGGCTCGAAGTGCCGTAGCCGAACTGAATGTGCCGATGCACAAAATCGCAAATCGCCTGGACTCGCTGCCAGCCTGTCGGTGCCGTACCAAACAATTGCCATGCCGTCTCCGACAACAGGTCCGTCTCGCAATACCTGCTGCCAAGCAGGAACAGCAACGCTTCTTGCGGGAGCGACTCGACGGGCCGTTGCTCAAGCCAAGGCAGCACCGGATCGGGATTGCCCGTGTCGGACACGACAGCACTGCCGCACAATATCATCTGTCCCGCGGGTGCCACGATGCGACTGCACCAGTTGCCGTACAAGTCTCGATAGGCCGTGACACGAACGGACGGAGTGAGCAATAGGTGATCGGCCTGGATGATGTCCGAGGCGCGGCTGTAGTGAATGCTCAACGTGACAACCATCGGTGTCGGTTGTGGACACTGATAGACCAACTCGTAGCCGACCTGAATCTTCATGGGTAACGGCTCGCGCTCGACATAGAAGTTGATCTACGCGATCGTAGCACGCTGCCCACCTAGCGAGAAGCCTGGGGGGTGTCCTAACAGCGTTGAGTCCGACGGTAGGTTGTTCGTAGTTCCGGCTGTCGCCGGCGGTAATGCCGCATGAATGCGGAACTACGAACGCGAGGCCTTCGTCCAATTGCTTTCCCTCGCCCGTCCCGTAGAATGACGATCATCGAGGAGCCGCGAGTGATTTGCTTCGGTTCCAAGAGTATTTGAGTTGTTGGATGACTAGATAAAGAGCAGCCCGGCTTGTCTGGGAGGCTCGTTAACGAGTAAGCCGACGTGGTTGAAGACCTCCGGGTGTTCCGCCATGTCGGCTTTTGTTGTTCTTGCAACGCAGGACCATTTGCACACGGTCGGCGTTTCTCAGCAACCACAGCCATTGCGATCGAGACCTACAGAGTGCAATTTGTTCAGACCTACGTGTTCACCAATAAGGAACCCAGCCATGTCCAAGATGAATTCCGTAATCGCGATTTTTGAATCACACAACCAAGCCGAGGAGGCTGTTCGCGAGCTTGAGAAAAGTGGTATCGATATGAAAAGGTGTGACGTCTGATGAAACCGTCCCATTCGGATGCGCTGGTGCTGTTCGGTGTGACGGGAGATCTCGCCCACAAGATGATCTTCCCGGCGCTCTACACGGGCTACCGGAAAGAGCCGAACGTGGCGAAGGGCTCCGACGTCGAAACCTTCTGCGCCCTGCGGCTATTCATCGACTCGTGGCGTTGGGAGGGAGTGCCTTGGTATCTGCGTTCCGGCAAATGCCTGGCCGAAACGGCGCACGAGGTCTTGGTCGAGTTGAAGCCGCCGCCGCAGGCGCTGTTCGCCGACTCGACGCCGGCGAAGGGCCGGCCCAATTATCTGCGATTCCGCATCTCTCCCAATTCTGCCGTCGCTCTCGCCGCGCGCGTCAAACGCAAAGGCAAGGAGTTTGTCGGCGATCAGGGCGAACTGTTCTTAGTCGAGGAAGAGCCGGGAGAGGAATCGCCCTACGAACGGCTCTTGGGCGACGCCATGGCTGGCGACGGTGCGCTCTTCACACGGGAAGACGCGGTGGAGGCCGCTTGGACGGTGGTCGAACCAATCCTAAAGACCCACCACCGGGTTCGTCCTTACAAACGCGGCAGTTGGGGGCCGAAAGAAGCGAACGCCCTGATCGCACCCGACGGCCATTGGCAGAACCCGAAGGCTGAGGAAGTGCAATGAAAGTGAGCCCGCTTGCGGAAGAACCGGCCGAAGGAGTCAACTTTGAAACCAGCTAACTCTGTTATCGTGACCATCAATGGTGGCTCGTCGAGCATCAAGTTCGCGCTTTATCAGGTTGGCGAATCGCTGAAGCGAAAGCTTTGCGGAAAGATCGACCGCATCTGCGAGCGGCTGAACTTTCTCGACGTTGAATTGAATGAGTTGTGCAATGTGAAGACTGCGGCGGTGATTTCCACAGACGCCAGTCAGACCACCGTTCGCGTCATTCGTACCGACGAAGAACAAATGATCGCAAGGTCAGTCGTCCGCGTCCTCGGCCTTGGCACACAGAAAGACCGTTGAATCGTGAAACGAACAACTCGCACCGCGTACGCGCCATCGAAGACTCTCCGCTGCTGGTAACGATTCTTCTACAGCGTAAGAGTGCATAGATGCCTCATCAGGGAGATCGAGCTATGGACATCATGCGACCCCCGCTGGAACAGCAAGTTTCGCCAGCCCCCTGGTTCGCTATTCGCAACAACGTGAACGCGCCGTCGTTGATCGCACGAGTCCTCGTTCAATCTCCTGATGCGAGCGCGAACGATATCGTCAATCAGCTTCGCGATTGGGGTGTGCAAGTGTCGGGAATTATCGTTTCCATGTGGCTATTGAGATGGAAGGAGCACTTGGCTGCGATGTCGACTGCCGACGAGCCAGAATCGGACCGTCAGAATGGCCAATCGCCTCAAGCCGAGTTGTCCTGCAGGTGTGACGAACAACCTTGCACATGTGGCAAGTCACGGTCGCCGAGGTGGCAGCACTACTATTGCGGAATTCGACTGACGGCAAGTCAGGCGAATGCACTCGACGAGTTTTTCAAATATCTGGTGACGCCATAATCAAACTGGAGATCAACCATGCGTTTGTTATATCGGTTGAAGAAGGGGGGCGAACGTCACTCGGTTGCGACGTTCGGCTCGAACAAGCAATTGTTGACCCACGTGCGCTGGGCAACATTGGAAAATTTCGATGAGTACTGCGGCAAGTTCGTGCAATGCAGCGATTTAGCTAGCTGTGCGGCATGGGAGCACTGAGCCGTTGACCGAAGAGGACCGGAACGCCGTTCTATACAACCCGACACCAAGCATGTTGTGATGCTAATTACTCGATGCTGAATGAGGTATTGCGATGAATGATCTCGTCTCCGAAGCGAGGGTGGCAAATAGGTTCGAGGTGAGAATTCTGCGCCAGGACGATCCCGACCATCCGAGCTACTGGCAAACCTTTTGTCTCGACCATGAGCCGGGCCTCAATGTGACCAGCGTTCTCCAGCGAATTGCCACAAATCCAACAACTGCTAACGGTATCCATGTTTGTCCGGTGGCCTACGACGCCAACTGCCTGGAAGAAGTTTGCGGGGCATGCACGATGTTGATCAACGGTCGTGTTCGACAAGCCTGTACGGCGCTGGTCGATCGACTATTGGAACAGCAGCCTCAGCAAATCGAACTTCGCCCGATGAGCAAGTTTCCGGTCATCCGCGACTTGCTGGTGGATCGCCGTCGATTATTTCGCGCCTTGGAGAAGCTTCAGACGTGGATTCCCGTAGACGGCTACTATGACGTCGGCCCCGGACCTCGCCAATCGCAAGAGGAACAGCAACAAGCGTACCCGCTCAGCAAGTGCATGAGTTGCGGCTGTTGTCTGGAAGCCTGTCCGCAGTACGCGAGGGTGGTGCTTGATCAGCAGCCGGACGAAACGCACGAGCGCTTCCATCAGCGTCAAGACGCTGCATTCGACGCTGCCTTTATCGGAGCGCATGCGATGAGTCAGGTGGTCCTGATGAATTCGAATCCAACCGGGCGCATGACCGCAAGTCAGAGGCTGGAAGCTTTGATCGCGCCCGGAGGTATTCAGGATTGTGGCAAGGCAGCAAACTGCCAGGCCGTTTGTCCTCAAGAAATTCCCCTTATGACGTCCTGGCCTCGGGCCGGGCGAGCGGCGACGGTTCACGTGATCAAGAGGTTTTTTGACGGATAGAGAGGAGGGTCGCCAGCGTGGAATGGGTTCCAGCCATCGCCACGTGCTAATTCCGGAAACGCGTTGGTTTTAACCACCGTGTGCAACATAGTTGTTATGTCCATTTATCAACCAGAGACCGAAGGAGAACGATCATGTCGAATACTCACCCACCCCAGCACGCATACCCCGGAATGCCCGTAGATCTCCGACCCGTCGGCGAGTCTCTTGCCGAGGCCACGACATTCCCACTTGTGAAAGAAGAGACGTTCGAGGCCATTCGGATGGTGGTCCGCAAAGGCCACGAAATTCCTGACCATCGGGTCGAGGGCGCGATCACGATCTATTGCCTCGACGGGCGAATCGTCTTCACCGCCCGCGGCCAGACTCACGAGTTGAAGGCCGGCCACTGGCTTTTTCTGCTGGGCAACGAACCTCATACGCTCGTCGGGATTGAGGACTCCGCGTTGCTGTTGACGATCCTGTTTCCTCGGTCGCGTGAGGAACGCCAGGCATCTGCGGAGTCGCCAGCGCCGGGGAAGCCAGTTTACCCGCATAGTCCTTGAAAATGCAGACGAGAAGGTGATGCGTTCGCGCACAGAGCGAACCTGGAGTCGATATTGTGAACACGAAATCGCAATCGCTCACGGCAGAACTGCTCCACTAGGTGGATGCCTACTGGCGTACCGCTCGCACAGTCATTCGTTTGGAGCGGTGTTTGACAATCCCAATCTCATCGTCGCCTGCGTCGTTGGCGATGGTGAGGCGGAAACCGGACCGCTGGCGAACGCATGGCTGGCACCCGCCACACTCCTGCCATGCTCCATAATCCCATCCATAAACCGATGCGAACAACGCGGCCGATAGGGCCGCAGGAACCAAGATGAAAATCAAATCAAAAGATTTCTGTGTGCCGCCCGGAAAACAGGTCACACTCAAAGAGTGGCCGACGATCGTGAAGCCCTTTTGCAAATCGAAGAAGCGGTATCAAAAACTCCTTGAAGAACAAGTCGAGGAGTTGAGTTCGCTGCAACGGCTTCACTATGCATCCAACCGCTATGCGGTGCTGCTGATTTTTCAGGCGATGGACGCGGCCGGCAAGGACGGCACGATCCGGCATGTGATGTCCGGGGTCAATCCGCAAGGCTGCCAGGTCTTCAGTTTCAAACAGCCGAGCGCCGAAGAGTTGGAACACGATTTTCTCTGGCGCACGACTCGTTGTCTGCCGGAACGCGGGCGGATTGGGATCTTTAATCGTTCTTATTACGAAGAGGTGCTCGTCGCCCGTGTCCATCCCGAGATCCTTCGCGGCCAGGGGCTTCCCGCTGAGTTGCTCGACGAGAAGACCATCTGGACCGACCGGTATCGTTCGATCGTGGACTTTGAAGAGCATCTCCACCGTAACGGCACTCGGATCGTTAAGTTCTTCTTGCACCTATCGAAGGAAGAACAATGCAAGCGTTTCCTCGCCCGCATCGATGAACCGGACAAGAATTGGAAGTTCAGTCTCGCAGACGTTCGCGAGCGGCGGCACTGGGAGTCCTATATGCAAGCCTATGAAGCGTGCCTGAGCGCGACCAGCACGGATCACGCGCCCTGGTACGTCGTTCCCGCCGATGACAAGGAGAATGCCAGATTGATTGTTTCCCAAATTATTTTGGATGCGTTCAATGAACTGAAAATGGCCTATCCCCAGACCACCGCAAAACGTCGCCATGAATTAAAATCCATCCGCGAACAGCTTTTGAAGGAAGCACCATGAGGCGTTGCTCTCCCTAGGTACTTGTTTCCCGTCGAAGCAGTTCTGCCGCGACTCAAGCCGGAGGCCGAGGAAGATACAGAAGCGGCCGACCCAGAAGACGAGAAGAGGGGCAAGCAACGGATCAGCCGGGAGGAACTTTACGCCAAAGTCAGTGAGGGACTCGGCGTCTCACGCGTCTTCCTAGGGATGGCGATTCTCTCGGCGGTCGTTGCGGCGGTCGGCCTACTGCGGAATGACGTGGCGGTCATTATTGGTGCGATGGTGATTGCCCCGCTGCTGGGACCGAATGTCGCGATGTCGCTCGCCACAACATTAGGCGACTTTGAGCTCCTCCGGCAGGCGCTGATAACGAACGCAGCCGGTCTTCTGGCGGCCTTTGGATTGGCCCTCTGCGGAGGATTGCTGTTCACGGTCGACCCTACTGGCCCCGCCATTGCTTCCCGATCACACGTGGGTGGGGGAGACATTTTGCTAGCTCTGGCGGCCGGAGCAGCGGGAACCCTAACCCGCATTTCTCATCAGTTGTAGGCCGGATCGAAGCAAACGCCGCATCTGCCGAAACTTCGGTCGCAGTTGTCGAGTGGATTTACGAGACACCATGATTTCAAGCTATTTGCGTTTGCGAAGCTCCGGCAACGGGTTGCGACCTTCGGTCCGGCCTACGATGAGAAATGCGGGCTAGCGTTCACTCAGGGGCTATCCGGTGCAGTGATCGGCGTCATGGTGGCCGTCGCGCTGGTGCCACCGCTTGTCGTTTCTGGAATGCTGCTCGGCGATGGTCACTTCACCTCGGCTGGCGGCGCATGGATGTTGACGATGGCAAATGTCATCTGCATCAACCTCGCCGGTATTGCCACGTTCTTGCACAGGGAGTTCGACCGCGAAGTTGGTGGGAAGCAGAACGAGCAAAAAAGGCGACGTGGCGAGCCATCCTCGTGTGGGTTGTCCTGCTCGCGATCTTGAGTCTGATTCTTTGGCTGAATCAGTGAGGCAACTTTCCTGACGATACAACGGAAACACTCGCTATTACGAAGCAGATTCTTCGCCTTCCGAAGCACCCGCATCGTCGTTCTTCGTGCCGGTTGAACCGGCGACTCCAGACGGCGTACTATCGGCGTTCGATTCCAACGGCGGAAGGCTGTAACGAACTTTGTCGTCTTCCACAAAGACTTCATCGAAGTCTGTCTTATCAACGTCGCGACGGAGCACGAGGTAAACGGCAGTCAAGACGCAAAAGAAATAGCTGAAGTTGAAGGCCATTGCAATGATGCGGACGAGCCCATCGAACCATCGAATCAAACCAACTCCCGCGCCCAAGATACCCGTATACTCACCGAACGGAATCAGTTCAACGCGTTCGTTGGTCGCTCCCCACGAGGTGCCGTAATAGGTCAACGCAATCACCGCTTCCGAAACATGTGATACGAGTACCCAACCAAGAGCCCCGATCAGAGTGGCAAGCGACAGGTAGAAGATGTACTGAAGAGGTCGTTGGAAAACGTAAGAAAAACTGCGGCTGAACGCTTCGAATGCATCGCCGTGCTCTTCGCTGCTGATCGTCGGCCACATCAACGGCCAACCGGCGAGCAGGCCGAGCAGCAAGATCGACATGATCAGGCCACCGAGCAACGCCAGCGGCCACACGACTCCCGCCACGATCATGCCGACATCTGCCCGCATGACGAACCCAAGCACGATCAGCGGCAGACTAGCGAGGAACACACCGAAGAGCGGAAAGAGCGGAGCCACGAAGCTCCAACCATACTGCCGTGTTGCGTAGACGATGGCGGTTCGAAGATCGACTCGTTCCTCACGACCGAGTTGAACCGTCGCAATTCGCGTGATGGCACCGGCGAAGAAAGCCCAAATGGCTATCGACCATAGCCCACGAAACATGTGGTACGCCGTTTCTCGGATCGTGTTGCTGCGGTCAAAGAGCTGGACAAAGGGATCTGTAAAATGTTGATACACGTGGACGACTGGATTGGGCGTTGAAGTAAGCAGCGAAAACCCAGGAATTGCCTGAAGCGATTCGTCTGCCGCCAAAAAGTCGTTCAGCGGCATTGCAAATTCCGTCGTCCCAACATCGGAGTTACCCAAGAAGATCTTCGAGGCGATCTGCGATCCCAGGGGCGTCAACAACCAACCAATCGTCGCCAGCGACAGCATCGGCAAGCTGACCGAGAGGCGAAAGGCGCGGAAGATCATCAACCAGGGCAGGATCTCGCGCCACACGATTCGCCGCACAACTCCGACTTCTTCGGTCATCCTCGATCCTTTCGGAGGCAGGCTATTGCGGCTCGTCCGACGTTTCTTCCAACTCGTCGAGGCTGGGCACGTGCGGCACGCTGTGTTCCTCGTTCAACCATCTTCCCAGATCAACCAGCCGACAACGCTCGCTACAGAACGGCATGGCCTTCGTCTTTTCAATATCAAACAACAAGTTGCAGGTTGGGCAACGAAGACTTGTCACAACTCGGTATCCTTGTTCGATGCTACGAATCGGATTTTTTGCTCTCACTCTTACTCGTCGAGTCGCTCTTGGGACTGGAGTCTGACGATTTGCCTTCAGATTTGGAAGTTGAATCACCGGTCGGTTTGCTATCTGCCGCCGCCGCTTTCTTATACGAGTCGCTTCGATAGTCCGTCTGATAGAAGCCAGAGCCTTTGAACATCACGGCCGCTCCCGTGCCGAACAGTCGGCGAAGCTTTTGCTTCTTGCACTCGGGGCACTTCTTCTTGAGCGGTTCGCTGATGGTCTGAAACAGCTCGAACTTATGACCGCAACCATCGCACTCGTAATCGTAAGTCGGCATCGTGGCATTTCCTCAATTGGCTGGTTGTGGCGGAGCACCCGTCGAAACCATCACTTGCGACGGACGGATGACACGGTCGTGGAGCTGGTATCCGACTCGCATTTCGCGTGTAATGTTTCCTGCGGGTATCACTTCGCTAGGTTCCTGGGCAATCGCTTCGTGAACGTTGGGGTCGAATTCGCTACCGATCGCCGCGATGCGTCGACAATTGTATTGTTGGAGGATCGATTGGATCTGAAAGGCAACCATCTTAACGCCCTCCAGCAATCCTGTCGCGTACTCGTTTTGCCCGGCGGCTTCGACCGCGCGATCTAAGTTGTCGAGGGCGGGAAGCAGATCCGCCACTAGCGGCAAATTCGCATACTGGCGTTGCTCGTCCATGTCACGACGTGCCCGCTTGCGAACGTTCTCTAATTCCGCCTGTGCCCGCAACACGCGATCGTTTGCTTCATCCAGTTGTTCACGGAGTGCCTCGATGCCGACGTTTTCGCGCGCATCCTCTTCGATAGCACTCGCCGCCAACTCATCCAACAGCTCGTCGTTGTTTTTTTTAGCTTCCGAATCAGCCATGATTATTCATCCTCCCCGTTCTCCGACACCGGTGCAAAGTAGTCCCGGAGTGTCTTCAAAAATGATTTCCGATGTGGTGTCACATCCGCGTGCTCCAGCTCGGCAAGTTCTCGCAGCAGCGTTTCTTGCTCCGCAGAGAGCTTTTTAGGAATCTCGATGTACGTTTGCACGAGCAAATCGCCACGCTGGCCACCACGTGGATCAGGCACTCCCTGCGAGCGAATGCGAAACACATCACCCGGTTGCGTCCCGGCAGGCACTTTCAACTCGTACGGACCATCCAGCGTCGGTACTTCAATCGTTGCACCGAGTGCGGCTTGCGTGTAGGTCATCGGCAGACGCAGAATCAAGTGGCTGCCATCGCGTTGAAATAGTGCATGCTGGCGCACACTCACAAAGCAATAACAATCTCCTGCGGGCCCACCGTCGGGGCTCGGCTCGCCTTCGCCAGGGATGCGAACTCGCATTCCGTCATCGACGCCAGCAGGAATGGCGACGTCCAGCGTCACCTTTGCTGGGGTGTACCCTTGGCCGCGGCAGTCACGACACGGATCGCTGTTAATCGCACCGGCACCCTGGCAAGTCGGACATGCCGTTTGAACTCGCAGAATGCCCGCCGACTGAACGACTTGTCCACGTCCGCCGCAGCGATTGCAGGTCTGCTTTTTAGATCCAGGTGTGACTCCGGTCGCACTGCACGTACTACAAGCCTTGCTCCGGGCAAACTCAACGGTTTTGGTAACACCGCGAGCCGCTTCCTCGAGATCCAACGTGACATCGCAGCGGATATCGGCACCGCGACGCTGACGCCTTCCACCACCACGGCGACGACCGCCTCCGAACAAGTCTCCAAACAAGCCGCCGGAAAACATGTCGCCAAAGGCTTCGAAGATGTCTTCGACTTCGTGGAACTGGCTGCCGCCCCCTTCAACACCCGCATGACCGTACTGATCGTAGCGAGCCCGCTTTTCGGCGTCGTTCAGTATCTCGTATGCCTCTGCGGCTTCTTTGAAGCGCACCGTCGCGTTTGCGTCGTTGGGGTTGGCGTCGGGGTGATACTTTAGCGCGAGCTTGCGGTAGGCATTCGCAATCTCTCGATCCGACGCGGTGCGAGTAATCCCAAGGACTTCGTAATAGTCGCGTTTTTGAGCCATTGTCGCCATGGCGAGAGGAGCACTGGAGTGTCGGCATTAGTAGGGTGAGCTTGGCCCACCAATCCCCGTGGTGGATATAACCCTACTGCTGCGAGTCTAAAAAACGGGCCACCTCGAAACGCGAAGTGGCCCGCTATTACATTTCAATAACAGACAATCAACTAGCGAACGCTACCTTCGATGCGTTGCTTGTCTTTGTCGTCCTTGTCAAAGTTGGTGACCATGGCTTCGGTCGTCAACAGCAGCCCAGCGATGCTGGCCGCATTGCTCAGTGCCGTGCGTACGACCTTTACCGGATCGATGATGCCAGCTTTGAACATGTCGACGTACTCGCCGGAGTTCGCGTTATAACCTTGATTCTCCGCCTTCTGGGAGACTTCATCCACGATCACTGAACCGTCGATGCCGCAGTTGTCAGCGATCTGTCGCAATGGACCATCCAACGCACGCAAGACGATGTCGATACCAATCTTCTCGTCGCCCTTGGCAGCAGCCACGAGTACCGTGCCGCTGGCATCTTTCAACGGCGCGGTCTTGATCGCTTCGACCGATTCCTTGCAACGCAGCAGCGCGACACCACCACCAGGAAGAATGCCTTCCTCGACAGCGGCACGCGTGGCATGTAGGGCATCTTCGACACGAGCTTTCTTCTGCTTCATGTCGGCTTCTGTCTCGGCACCCACCGAGATGATCGCCACGCCACCCGACAGCTTGGCCAAACGCTCTTGATACTTTTCCTTGTCGTACTCGCTGTCGCATTGATCGATTTGATTGCGGATTTGTGTGATTCGCTTATCGATCTCCGCTCTCGAACCAGCACCTTCGACGATCGTCGTGCTGCTCTTGTCGACCGTGATCTTCTTGGCCTTACCAAGTTGTGCCAACTCAAGACTTTCGAGTTGAATGCCAAGATCCTCACTGATCAGCGTGCCGCCAGTCAGCGTCGCGATATCGCCCAGCATGGCCTTGCGACGATCGCCGAAGCCAGGTGCCTTGACGGCACAGACGTTCAACACGCCGCGAAGCTTGTTCACGACCAACAGCGTAAGTGCCTCGGCATCGACATCTTCGGCGATGATCAACAGCGGCTTGCCGGCTTGGCCAACTTTTTCCAAGATCGGAACCAGGTCGCGAAGATTGCTGATCTTCTTCTCGTGAATCAGAATCAACGAGTCCTCGAGGACACAGTTCATGTCCTTGGGCTGATTGATGAAGTACGGCGAAACAAATCCTTTGTCGAACTGCATGCCGTCGACGTATTCGACCTTCGTGTCAGCCGTCTTGCCTTCTTCGACCGTGATCACGCCGTCCTTGCCGACGCGATGAAGTGCGTCAGCCAGCAACTCGCCGATCACCATGTCGTTGTTAGCACTGATCGCACCGACATGAGCAACTTGCTGCTTGTCAGACACGGGCTTGGCCATCGAGAACAACTTATGCTCGGCAGCAGCTACGGCTTTCTCGATGCCACGACGGATCGCGGTCGGATTGCTACCAGCAACGACGTTGCGAAGACCTTCCTTTAAGATCGCTCGAGCCAAGACCGTTGCGGTCGTGGTGCCGTCACCTGCGAGATCAGAAGTTTTCTGAGCCACTTCGACGACGAGCTTGGCACCCATGTTCTCGAAGCGATCTTCGAGCTCAATTTCCTTTGCCACGGTGACACCGTCTTTGGTGACGGTTGGACCACCGAACGATTTGTCGATGATCACATTACGACCGGTCGGACCCATCGTAACGGCCACGGCGTCGGCAAGTTTATCAACGCCCTGCAACATTTTTGCTCGGGCGTGGTCTTCAAAAAGTAATTGCTTCGCCACGCTGGAAGACCCTCATATTGGAGTGTTCGTTGGAGTCAGCCGCGACCCGGCCCAATTGCCGTGCCGCACGAGCTTGACTCGGTTAGTTGACAACCTTGGCCAAGATATCGCTTTCGCGAAGAATCTTGACGTCATCGCCATTGATTTCGATATCCGTTCCGCCGTATTTGCCGTAGATCACTTCATCGCCGACACTGACGGACAATTCACCGCGCTGTCCGCTGTCGAGCAATCGACCTGGGCCAACGGCCAGCACCTTGCCTCGCTGTGGCTTCTCTTTCGCCGAGTCGGGCAACACAATACCACCTGCGGTCGTCTGCTCCGCCTCAACCGGTTCAACCACCACACGATCATCCAACGGGCGAATCTTGATCTTTGCCATTCTTGAAATTCCTTCTACGTGTATTTCCGATTTGCCAATCTGTTAACAAACATCCCATCCTTTAACAGGACAGACAATTACATCATGCCAGGCATTCCACCCATGCCGCCCATTCCTCCCATGCCACCCATTCCATCCATGCCGCCGCCCATGCCGTGATCGTGATGATCTTGGCCGCCAGCTTCCTCTTCGGAAGGAATCTCGGTAATCAAAGCAGAAGTCGTGAGCAACAGCGAAGCGACACTGGCCGCGTTCTGCAAGGCTGTAATGACAACCTTCGCGGGATCGATGACGCCGGCTGCAACAAGGTCGCAGTACGAATCCTTGTCGGCATCGTAGCCATCATTTTTTCCCTTCATCTGACGCACCCGGTTCACCACAACAGCACCATCCAAACCAGCGTTGCTAGCGATAGCACGAAGCGGCTGATCGAGGATATTGCGAAGGATTCTTGCTCCGAGAGCCTCGTCGCCTTCCAGCTTGAGCTTGTCGACAACTTTCTCGCAGCGTAGCAAAGCCACACCACCACCAGGAACCACACCGGACTCAAGAGCTGCTTGCGTGGCAGCCTTGGCATCTTCCAGTAGCGCCTTCCGCTCTTTCATTTCCGTTTCGGTGGCAGCACCGCAGCTGATTTGAGCCACACCGCCAGCCAACTTAGCCAGTCGCTCTTGCAGCTTCTCGCGATCGTATTCGCTGTCGGTGCCTTCGATTTCGCGGCGAATCTGCTCAGCACGCCCGTCGATATCAGACTTCTTACCGGCACCGCCGACAATGATCGTGTGATCCGAAGTAATCTTTACCTTCTTCGCACGCCCGAGATCTTTGAGGCCCACGCTCTCCAACTCGATACCTAGATCCTTGAAGATCGGCGTACCGGCCGTGAGCACACCCAGGTCACCCATCATCGCCTTGCGACGATCGCCGTACCCAGGGGCCTTCACCGCACAAACCTGCAGAATGCCTCGCATCTTGTTAACAACAAGCGTCGCGAGTGCTTCGCCTTCGACATCCTCGGCGACGATTAAGAGCGGTCGATTGGCCTTACTGATAGCCTCCAGAAGTGGAATCAGCTTCTTGTTGGTCGAAATCTTCTCCTCGAACAACAAGATATAGCAGTCATCATATTCAACGATAACTTCGTCTTGATTCGTCACAAAGTGAGGCGACAGGAATCCGCGATCGAACTGCATGCCTTCGACGACTTCGACGGTCGTCTCGCTACTGCGGCCTTCCTCGACAGTAATAACTCCGTCTTTGCCGACCCGTAGAAATGCGTCAGCGAGAACCTTACCAATCGTCGGATCATTATTGCCGGCGATAGTGGCGACCTGCTGAATTTCCTTCTTGTTTTTCTCACCGATGGGCGTGGCCAACTTGCCGACCGCATCACAAACGGCATCCGTTGCCTTCGAGATACCGCGTGCCAGCGCCATCGGATCGCCACCTGCGGCAACCATCTTGAGGCCTTCACGATAGATCGCTTCCGCCAACACCGTCGCCGTCGTGGTGCCGTCACCGGCCACGTCGTTCGTTTTGCTGGCCGCCTCTTTCACCAACTGAGCACCCAGATTCTCAGCCGGATCATCCAGATCGATGTCTTCCGCGACGGTCACTCCGTCCTTAGTGACCTTGGGCGATCCCCAGCCCTTGTCGAGCACGGCGTTGCGGCCACGGGGGCCTAGTGTACTGCGAACAGCTCGAGCCAGCTTCGACACGCCAGCCAACAGCGGTTGGCTCGCCTCATCGTCAAAAACCATCTGCTTTGCCACGTGAGGTTTCCTCCTCAAGGTAATACTTGAAAATCTGTGTTGCGTGAATGTCGCCGGACACGGGACTTTCGGCCTGCTTCGCGACGACCTGATAACTCTATTTGCAGAACAATATGGCAGGTCACCATAGAGGCTTGCCTACTAGAGCAAGCTCTGTGCCAATCAGTGCAATCGGGCTGCAAGTGCTGTAGCAGAAACATCTTGCGATATCTCGCGGGTGGTCATCGACGGAGGTCCAACCCTAGCGTTCCAACTCGAATGTCATTTTGACAGAGCTTCACGGAGAGACCGAGAAAAAATCGTGGGATAGGCTTCCAGCCTGTCATTTTCACCATATTTTTGACAGGCTGGAAGCCTATCCCGCCAAGAAAACCACAGCCTCGGAGCGCCGAATCACCGTTCGCGTTTGGCAACGTGTCGCAGCGTGCTAGAGTACAGCAGCCGAGCGATAACCGCCCGACAGCGACGTGACTTAACGAACTCTTTTAGGTCGGAACGATGTCGATCTACGATCAGATACCCGAGGGAACCGCGCCAGAAGTTCGTCCAAGCGCCACAACGCCAAATTTACCTACCCCGCCTCCAAAAAAGAGGTCGGGCTGTGCAACTTGCCTGGTGGTTTGCCTGGGCCTGATGTTTGTATGCATCGTCTCGTGCGGGGTTGGAGCGTGGTTCGTCGTCAAGAAGGCACCGGATTGGGCTCGCGACATGGCAGTGAATGTCATCCAAGGATCGGACCTGACCGACGAGGACAAACAAGTCGTCACCGCGCAGATCGACCGCGTGGTCGCGGAGTACAAGGCGGGACGGCTCACGATGCAACAACTAGCCGAGATCGCCGAAGCGTTGCAAAAGTCTCCGCTGCTGACACTGATGATGGCGATGGCGACCGAGGAAGCCTACATCCAACCGTCTGGCCTGACAGATGAAGAGCAGGAGCAGGCAAAGCGAACCCTTCAGCGCGTCGCACGCGGTGTCTTCGAGAAGCAGATTGACACTGAAGAACTGGATACTGCGTTGGGCTTCGTCTCGACAAAAGACTCCAACGGCGCGAGGGAATTCAATAATCCAGTAGCTGATGAAGACCTGCGCCAAATGCTGACGGAATGCCAACGTCTGGCAGACGAAGCTGATGTCCCCGACGAACCTTATCAAGTCAACGTTGGTGCGGAGTTCAAGGCAGCGGTTGATCGTGTCTTGAGCCCTTTGTGATTCATCCCGGCTTCCGAAGTATAAACAACTCGCCAAGCACCTGCAGCTCGGAGGTTGGGACGTCGCGATGGGGCGACGAGGCCGACGTTCGCAGACGTGGAAGGAGGCTATCGAGGTAGCTCGCTTCCGCCTGGATGGTGGCTTCGCGGCGCACGATCTCGAAGCCGGCACGCTCGATCACGGCGGCCATCTCATTCGCGCGTAAACGATTTCCGATTTCTCCGCGGCGCAACCCAAACTCACGCGCAAATTCGGCATCGCTCAGCAACAGATACTCCAACGGACGCGCGAAGTCTCGATGATCCCGGAAGTCAATCCAATGGAATCCCCAACCGCCAGTCTTCGTTGCGCGGTGGAGCTGACCAAACGCCGCAGCACTATCGAAAAAGTGTTCCCCGACGGCGTTCGAAAACACGATGTCGAATGATTCATCAGCCAGTTCTAGTTGCTCAACCGGGTCGTCGTGACGACGGATGACGCGTGGCGAAAACTCTTTGTCGTCGAGCAAGTTACTAATGGGTGTGACATCGGTCCCCGGCAGGTCAGCGATCGCTCGCCGCAAGGCGGAAAAGAAGATGGGATGGTAAGCCTCGTCCCAGGTGGCAGGATAAGGATCAACAACAGACACATTCGCGCCGCGACAAGCCATGAGCAGTGCCCACGCACACGAAGGCCCGGGCCCGAGTTCCAAGACAGACTTTCCGGCGAGATCATGGATACCGACTTCGCTACAAACATCTAGATATTTGTTTCCACCGAGTGCGTAGGCGACATCACTCGCGATCGCCGCGTCCGCAATTTCGCGATGGAGCAGATTGTTTGCCGCACCCGAATTTCGCGAGTACAACCATTTCGACGTCGAGTAGGCATACGCACGTCGGTTATCGTTGGGGTCGGTGTTGTCGGGAGTCGAGAAATAGACCGTCGCATCATCGTGACAATACCAACCACGACCGATGGATTCGATGTGTTTTCGCTTTGAATTCGCGGGGCCCAGGTAACGCTGATCTTCGAAGAGAAGCAGCGTCGAACCGGCGAGCTCGCCAGCCCGCTCGGTCGCACTCCGCTGGCGCGGCAGTTGACTCCGCCAGCAGTACTTGGCAACGTGCTGATACGGCTTGGGCAACTCACGCAGCAAACATCGATAAACCATCGATTGAGCTTGCTGGCGAATGAACTTCTTCAACATCGTTGGTCACTTGACCCCAAGCAGCACGAATCCCCAGTGAAGCAAGAAACGCAGTCGCTGCGTTAAAACAACGGGAACGATTCCGATTCGACATGTTCGCGTTGCATGACCGCCTTTAATTTACTGACAATCTCGGGATGCGTGTCGGCGATATTGTGCTCCTCGCCGATGTCATTCGACAGGTCGTACAGCTCGATCTGAGCATCGGGATGCTTCTTCAGATCCAAGCGCACCCCTTTCCAGTTGCCGACACGAGCCGCCTGGCTCCGCCCACGTTCCGAGAACTCCCAATACAACGCTTCGTGCTGTGCTTGCTCGTCCGTGTGCCCGAGCAATGTCGGCACGATCGAAATCCCATCGAGACCGTTCGGCGTCTGGGCTCCCGCCAACTCACAGAACGTCGGCAGCATGTCCCAGTGTGCGGAGATCAGATGCGAGACCGCGCCTGCCTCCAATTTGCCTGGCCAGCGAGCGAGCAACGGTGTGCGGATGCCGCCTTCGTACAGATCGCGTTTGTAACCACGTAGCGGGCCGTTCGAATCAAAGAAGTCGGGCTGATGACCACCTTCCTTGTGAGGGCCGTTGTCCGAACTGAGCATGACCAACGTCTTGTCGTCGATATCGAGTTCCTGGAGCAGCGTCAGCAACTGGCCGACTTGTTGATCGAGCCGCGTCATCATGCCTGCGAATCCGGCGACTGGGTTTCGCACATCGGGTCCAGCGTACTTGCCAATCACGTCTTCAAACTGCGGGAACTTCTTTCGGAACGGTGCCATCGAATCTTCGGGCACTTGCATGGCGGCATGAGGAATCGTGACGGACATGTAGCAGAAGAACGGACCGGTGCTGTTCGAGCGGACAAAGTTCAACGCGTTTTCAATGATCAGATCGTGCGCGTAGGTTTTTCCATCCAACTCGACGCGTTGATCGTTCTTCCATAAGTGATCAGGATAATAGTTGTGTGCCTCGCGCTGGCAGTTGTAACCGAAGAACGAATCGAAATGCTGCATCGGATCAGAAGTCGAACCGGGCGCGCCGAGCCCCCACTTGCCGAACATGCCGGTCTGATAGCCAGCTTGGTGCAACAATCGCGGGATGGTCACGACATCGGCGGGCATCGGCGATTGGCCTTCCGGCTTTACTTCACGATTGCCGCGGACGAAACAATGTCCGGTATGCAAACCGGTCATCAACGAACATCGCGTCGGGGCACAGACGGTCGATCCCGAGTAGTGATCGGTGAA
>CAUJKL010000921.1 GCA_963204995.1 Planctomycetota bacterium
CGGATCGGAGGGCTCTTGTCCACGGAATCGCGCCGGCCATGCACCTGATTGGGCCAGTGCTCACATCGAGTTCGACGGCGACGCGTATGTCGATGTCATTTGCAGACACTGTGGGCGATCCGGCTGTATCGGTCCTGAGAAGGCAGTGGCAAGCGGGACCTCCTGGTAAGCCCGATGTCGTTGAACTGCGTACGCGAGCACTTCGTCTGTCCGTCCGTCATCCTTACCGACGCAGGAGAATCCCCTTGATCGAAATCACACGTTCACTCGCCCGTCAACTGAAACCTATCTTCCGCCGCGCGATTACGGAAAGTGGCAGAGGCCAAATTCATGCACCCGTGTTATTGCACGCGGGACCGGAAGGTTTGCGAATCCGCATTGCCGCCGGTGAAGTCGCTGCCGAGTATCACGATCCAGCACCACGTGAGTCCGACGCCGCGTACGTCCCGTTCGAAGTCCTTAAAGACTGCGAGGCCCATAGCGAAGACCCCGTTCAGATTGAAATGAGTTCCGGTGATCGCGCGGTGGTGGCCTGGCACGAGGGGCATGTTCCCCAGGCGAAGCACTACGACGTTACGCCTCAGGAACACATCTTTCCGGCCCGCTCGGAGGCCTTCACCGACAACCCGCCTGAACTTGTTCAAGCACTGCAGGCGGCCATGGAGACGGCCTCGGACGCGTCCAGTCGCTACACGCTGCACTGCATCCAGCTACGGGGATCGGGAACCATAGCCGCAACGGACGCCAGTCAGATGCTAGTTCAATCCGGCTTCGACTTTCCTTGGGATGAGGATTTGTTGATCCCGCGGCGACTTGTTTTCGGCGCCAGTCAGTTACCAATTAACACGCAGGTTGGAGTAGGCCGCTCCGAAGGTTGGGTGTGCTTTCGTGTCGGTTGTTGGTCGTTTTACTTCGCGATCAATACGGAAGGTCGCTTCCCCGACGTGGAGAGCATGCTTCGTGACACGGCACACGCCGCCAGTACGATCCGGATCGACTCGCACGATGCAGACTTTCTGCTGAATGCAATGCCGCAACTGCCCGGCAACGACGCGTTTCACTCGCCTGTGACCATCGACGCCAACGGAAGCGTGCTCCTTCGCTCGAAGTCGGAAGACGCACTGCATCCTGTCGAGTTACTGCTGTCGAACTCGATTTGCACGGGGCAGCCCGAACGGATCAACACCGATCGAAGGTTCCTGCGACGGGCGCTCGATTTGGGTTTTCGGGAAATTCATGTCTTTGCGCCGGACGAACCGCTGCTGTGCGTGGATGATCGTCGCAAGTACCTGTGGGCCGTCTTGATGCAGGGCGGAGCCATCCCACCCTCGGACGATGTCATGCGGATCTGCTCCACGCTCGACCCAGCGCACGCGTCTGCCACAACCAACGCCCTCAAAATCAACACTTCAAAAATTCAACAGGAGACCACCGTGGCGAAAGCAATCGATACAACGACCAAGAACGATCAACAGCCGCACGCGACCAGTTCGACGGAAGAGCTGATCGAGGCGGCAGAACAGTTGAAAGCATCGCTTCGTGACACGCTGGGTAAAACCAGCCAACTGATCGTTGGCCTCAAGCGGCATCGCAAGGAAGCCAAGATCGTCCGTACGACGCTCGATTCGCTACGTCAGTTGCAGACCGTGAGCTAAAACCGGCGGCGGTGCAACGAGACCCGGCAATACTAAACGAAGGAGTGAAGCCTCATGGCACTCAAGCTAAATGTGGGCATCAGCAAGAAAGTCGGTCTGCCGGATTACGGCAGTCTCGGTACATTTTGCAACGTCGAAGTGGAGGTCGACAGCAGCTTAATCTTCGTCGACCTGGACGCATTTCACCAGAAGGTGCGGCAGGCTTATGTCGCGTGTTCCCAGGCCGTCAAAGACGAACTCGCTCGACAAACGTCAAGTATGCCGACCTCGAGCCAGTCACCGACGGCGCCAAACAACGGCAACTCCGCGATGAATGGCAATTGCAATGGCAATGGCCACAGCAAAGCGGCCAACGGAAGTCGTGTGTCCCAGAAGCAGCTCAACTACGCCAATCAACTGGCGGGACAGATCCCAGGACTCGGAATTCGTCGCTTGGAACCGCTCGCCAACGAGATGTTCGGCCTGCCACTCGCCGGGCTTTCGAGCTGCGATGCCAGTTCGTTGATCGACACCTTGAAAGCGATCAAGGACGGTCGCTTGGAACTGGACGGTGCGTTTCAGGGAGAATCCCAATGATGCGCGCCCATCTGGGAGCCCTGACCGAGACTGAGTACCGCAGAGTCGCCTTGTCACGGGTGCATCCCGCACCTTACCGCGAAGAATCGCTGTAATGGCCAAAGCAGAGTTTTCTCAGACGGTATCAGGTTTCATTCGAGAACGAACGAGGAAATCGAAGGCGAATCATGCGAACCTGACAAACCCGACTGGCCGCCATGTGGGCGGCCGTCGTGGTTCTTTCTCTTACCTATCAGCCGCCAGACCTCTACCGCCGTCAAACTCACTTCTCCGCATCATGGAGGTTGCAAAAGCACACGGTATCACGCTGCTGTCTTCGCGTTGGCGACTTGAGTGTGTCGCTCGACGTATTTGTCGAAACGGGTGATCGCCTCTTGAAGTGTCTGGTCGTAGCTAGCGGAGGGCTCTCGGCAACTCGCTCGATCAAGCCTTGCAGACGCATGCCTCGCAGCTGGCGCGTCAGCCAGCCTCGTGTCGAATGGCTGAATGGCTGGGATCGTCTCCCAGTAGCGTGGCCAGATGCTCGCGCAGATCACGCTAATATACGTATGCACCAAAGACGAGACCGAATTACTCGCCTGTGCCGGACCGCAGAAGACTTCACCTCTTGCGAGATCGCGTCGTCTAGCTAGCTGCTGACAAACGCGCTCGCTTTTTGGGTGTTTGCCTGACTGTGTGACGGTGCCTCGTGCGGTTCTCCGATATCAGTAGCCGAATTCTCACGAATTTCGCAGCGCATATCGGTTTTTCAATTTGGGATGCCAGCACTAATGGAAACCCGATGCGTTAGCGAGGAATTCACGAGGCGTGCCTCGCTTACGCATTTTGAAGTTGCGCGTTCTCGGCCCGAAGGGGCGGCATATCCATTGCCGGTGGTGTGAACCACCGGTCATAAAGCGATGCAGAGGCGAAGGCCTGGAGAGCCGACACAATCGCCATGTGTCGGCCCGCCGGGCCTTAGATCCTTCAGTTCGCTGCGTTCCGGTGGCTCACGCCACCGGCAGCGGTTGTGTCGTGCCTTGGGCACTGAAGAGTGCGTAACTTCAAAACTTACGCATCGGTTTACCATCGATGCAAATTGAAAAACACAAAAGCCCGGACGAATTTGGCTACGAAATTGCCCCTACGGAAACAGCGTCTAGAATAACGGTGGAATCCGTGAATTAATCTGGCTTTCTCGATCCTCCGTGAAGCCAGGCAGCGGTGGTATCCGATATGCTGATTAGTAAAGCACTGTCGACCGTAGGAGTTCTCACATGTTGCGTCAGACCTGGAAGTTTACGTTGTGTCTGCTGGTGATCGGGCCATCCGTCTACGCCCAGCAAACCGGTACGACGCGAGTTTTTAAAATTGGTGGCGCAGCGCTACAGGAGTCGGCCGAACGCCTTACCTCACCGTATGTCGATAGCGGAAATGTGAATCCGAACGTCGACACATCCCAGGCCGTCGCCAGGCCATCGAGTGCTCTCCCGTCGGCAGGGTTGCTCCAGCAGGACTCTTCCGCGACAGACTCACGAACGTTCGCGGAGCGGCAGCGTGATAATGCCATCGCGGTCGCTGAAAAGCGAGTCGAATTCGCGCGACAGCAAGTCGCCGATTTGGCACGCTATAACGTTTGGGCACCCCCGCAAGATCAGCCCCCGATGGCCGTGCGAATGCTTCCGCATTCCGTGTCTTACTCGCCGGTTGATGTGGCAGATCCCGTGCAGAGCTTTGAGCCAAGATCAACCTTTGCACATGTGTCGGTTGCTAGCGACAGAGAACTAACGGCCGCAGAATTACAACTGGCAACGCTCATCGCCGAACGCGACGTTGCAAAGGCCACTTCCAAGACCGGGAACGTGGCGGTAGCAGCGACTTCCGCCGATGATGGCAAGCAACTGGCTTATGTTGAAGCCTCGTTACAGCGCGAGCGCTTCCTGGCCGAGTCAGCGGAGCTACGCTTAACGCAGCTGTCCAAACTGAGTGAGTTGACCTATTCGGGACTCTACCCGACCCTGCACCGCAAGCTCGAACTCGAACGGCTCGGGCATGAACTGGCGGTGCAATCGCTCGAACATGAGCGGGATTCCCTGGAAAGCGGTGCCAGCGTCCGCTAACTCGTGAAATAGGTAAATGTTTCTTGGCGCTTTCGCGCGGGCGAGGATACGATCTTGCGAAGTGCAAACTAGAAATACTGGCATTTGATTCGCTCGCAAACTAGAATGCGGTCCAAGGTGTTTCCATCGGCGGCTCCTAGCTTGCCTAACCAAACTCGTCGAACTCGCTGGCCCCATGCTTTCTTCCCAGAATTCCTACCTCTCTCCACAGGCAACCAAGAGAAGCCGTGAGTATGAGCAGTCGTCCGTCATGACCGCCCTGACCAAGGAAGAGCCACGTCGGTCGTTGCGGCAACTCGGGCATCCTGCGCTTTCGACCTTGTTCGGTTTCCTGGTCGTCACGTACAGCTTCACCGCCAGCGTGAATCTCGCCGTGTTACTCGACGCTCATGGCTCGTACAAGTTGCAACAGGTATATCCGCAATTGCCCTCTTGGGTCGTGCCCTGCGCCACGCTCCTAGCCGCCTTGAATGTCGCTTGGCTCATGTCGATGTTGCATGGCAGAAAACTCGGCTTCTATGGATTTGTGGGCACCAGTCTGGCCATGGCGACGGTCCAAATCCTTGCGCTCGGATCTCCTCTCAGCAGCCCGTTGCTGGACTGTCTCCGCCAATGTTCGCTCACGATACTGTGGCCCGTCTTGACGCTTTGGTTACTGCGCAGCGGCGGATCGCGCAGCGCCTGGTCTCAATTCGATTGAATCGGTGCTGTGAGTTTCCACCGTTTGCCCGATGGATTCGGATCGGCTTTCGACCACTTTAGGAGCAGTCCCGAAACAAATTCCGTACGACGCCCCTGGCACAACCTTCTTCGGCCCCGACCCACCTTCGGCGTGTCCCCGGTCGGTACAACCTCGGCCGGGGCTGTAAAGCCCCGGAATCGCATCAATATCAGCCCGAAGCCCCGATAGCCCGCATTTCTCATCGTAGGCCGGATGGAAGGTCGCAACTCCTTGCCGGAGCTTCGCAAACGCAAATATCTTGAAATCATGGTGTCTCGTAAATCCACTCGACAACTGCGACCGAAGTTCCGGCAGATGCGGCGTTTGCTTCGATCCGGCCTACAACTGATGAGAAATGCGGGATAGGGGCGACATAGCGCACTGCGCGCCTACTGTGTC
>CAUJKL010000922.1 GCA_963204995.1 Planctomycetota bacterium
AGGCACCGGCCACCGTGATCGGTGCGGTTGCCAGCATCACGCGCCTGGTCGCCTCAACCGGATCGGGCTGCTCTCGCGCCGTTTTCTCGGCGAACAACTTTGGCAACATGGCGTCGGCGATGATCGCGGTCCCCTCATCAAGCACACGTTGTGCCATGCCTAAACGACCGCGTGCCCCTTCTTCTGTATCTGCCGCTGCTCGCGTGTCGCACAGAATGAGATGAGACAGCCGATTCGCGTGCCGCTTCCAAAACTGCCAAGCGACATAGCCGCCCATGGATAAACCGCAGAAGGTGATCGGTTCGCGAATGTCGAGCTCGTCGAGCAACTCGGCCATGTCGTCAGCTAACTGCTCCATCGTTATCGTGTCGGTCGCCCCTGTGCTGGCCCCAAAGCCGCGCAAGTCTGGCGCAATGACGCGGTAGGTATCGCTGAGCGTTTCGAGCTGGTGCTGCCACATCGAATGATCCAGCGGAAAGCCGTGGACGAGTAACAGTATTGGGCCACTCCCAACTTCAACGACGTTCAACGTTGCGTTGCGCAACTTTACGGTCTTCATCAAGCACCTCCTTGAAATGTCAGGACCAAGCGGACGACCCATTGTACAAGCAGAGCGGCTAGCACAAGCAGCATCGTCGAGTAGCCCCACCAGCCCAAGCGGATTTCTTCCACGCCTCTTCTCGTTCGCCACAGCTGAACCGCTCGAAAGGGAATCTGGCTCGCTACGATCGTAAAGAAAACGATTCCAACGGGATTGAAGTGCCAGGCCCGCTCCAATTGGCCATGTCCCATGCTCACGAAACAGCGAGTCAGTCCGCAGCCTGGGCAATCCGCTCCGACAAATTGCTTGAACGTACACGTGCCAGGCAGCGGAATGCCGACTCCCGGCAGAACCACCTGTTCCTCGCCGCGCACTTGCAACAAGACCGCCAAAAGTACGACCACCGACGAAACTGTCAGAAGAATCCAGTGGAACGCTGTCTCGGAATGGGGTTCCGCCGGGTCGTAGGTGGGCTCGTCGAGCGCAAGAACGGTCGGGTGCGAGTTGTGTGGTGAACTTTGCATCAGCGGTGATCCGACAACTCAATTAGCCTTGGACGTGGCCGTTGCGAGCGCCTCTTCGAATTGCTTCAGCTGTCGCTTCATCTGCTGTAGGTAGGGAGCCTGGGCGACCGCCAGTTTCTGATAGTGAACCGCATTCTCATAGTCGCCAGCCGCAAAGTAACAACGCCCGAGCGTGTCTTGATAGGGCCAGGAATCGGGAATGAGCTCCAGTGACTTCCGGCTGCACGCCACGGCCTTTTGATAATCGCCAACCGTGTTGCTTATCAACCAAGCGTACTCGTTGTTCTTCTGTGCAAATTGCTCGGTCACGAGTCCCCGCACGTCTCGATCCTGGTTCGTCGCCATGACCCGTTCCAGTTCCTTCATTTCCGCTTCGATCCGTGCGACGTGGTTGGCGAGCAGTTTGTCGACCATCTCGCGCCAAGCCTTGCTGTCATCAGCAATGCGATGCAAAGCGATCACGATGTCGATATCCTCGGCATTGACGGCGAGTGCCTTTTGCAAGAGTTCCTTTTGCTTGTCGATGTCGCCTTCCCGGCCAAAGTGGATGCCGAGCCAGTGGTCGATCTTGGCACGAAGTTCGGCAGGCGAAGGCGGCGGGCGGAGGAGCAGATCGTAAGCGGCTGCCAAGGCGGCTGGATCCTTCTCTCCGAGGGCGATCGATGGTTCGAGTACCTCGGCGGCAGCCGGTTCGCGCTGTAAATCACTCAGCATGTCCGCCAGCAGTTCACGGGTCACCAATTCGACATCATGGAGTTCGCCAGCGGTACTGATGGCCAGACGAAATTCCGCTTCGGCCCAATCAAACACCTGTCTCTCGTAGCGTAATCGACGTGCGACATCACGATGAAATTTGGGCTGATTCGGATTGATCGCCAAGGCAAACTTCACCGTTTCCTCGGCCCCGGCTTCGTCGCCACTTTTTCGTTTTGCTTCCGCCAGCCGATAAACAAGCAATGCATCTTGCCAGTACTCCGCCGGAAAACGCTCCGCCAGACGTTCTGGGACAAACCAGGCTTCTCGCTCCAGTGCCCAATCGACAACATCAAACAACTCCTCGCGTTCCGGCTCGACGAGCTCGACGATACGCATGATGTTGGCTCGGACTTGATCCGCTTGTCCCAAGTCTCGCAACATATCGACATGCCACCGCAGCAAATCGCGGACGACGCTGCGTTGCGTTTCCTCGGGCCTTTTGACCAATGTTTCCAGTTCATCGCGTGTGATCCGCTCCCATTCGTCGAGCGTCGGCGCGGACGCAACCAAGGTATCTGCATAAGTCCGCAACCAGCGAGCAGCCGGACGGCGGCTTCCACCAACCGCATCTCGGACACGCTTGGCGATCGCGTTTCGATCCGCAAGATCGTCCGATGATTGATGCCACATGAGTTGGAGCGCGGCTTGCTTCGACAGCACGCCGTCCGCCTCGAACCGCATGATCCGACACAGCGATTCGACGCCGAGCGAATCTTTTAGTGTGGCAAGTTGCTTAATGCGACTGAGCCGTTCGTCTCGCCCTTGCTGACCATAGTCTCGCAAGAAGCTGCGGACGACTTGTGGATCGGCATCGACACTCCACTCAACCGGCATTCCACGCAGCAGGTAGCGAGCGCGGCGCGCGACTTCGATGTCGCGATGGTGCTGGGCTTCGACCAAGGCATCAAAGACGACGAGCCCCATGCTCTGTAGTTTCAATTGAGCCTGCTCACGCGTCGCGTATTGCGATGAACCAAGCTCTTCGATCAGGCGAGCCGTCTTGGCTTCCAACTCTTGAGGGTCCGCCTCGCGATCATCGGCGGCTGGCAGCTGTGCGTTCATGCACCACAACACCATGACAAACAGCGGGACGCAAGGCGTCAATTTCCAAGCACACACAGTCGCAAGACCTCATTCACAGATTGCAGGACATCCCGCAGGATACTCCACAATTCGGATCAGTCGCAAGAGAACTCGCCTAACGAGCACGAGGATGAGCCTTTTCGTAGGCTTCTCGCAAACCGGCCGTGCTGACGTGCGTGTAGATTTGAGTCGTCACGAGGCTCTTGTGGCCCAACAACTCCTGAACGCTGCGTATATCGGCACCGCGATCGAGCAGATGCGTGGCAAAACTATGACGTAACGTGTGCGGAGTGGTTCGCGTGTCGAGCCCCGTCTGCTTGAGATGCTTCTCCAGCATGCGGCCGACACTTCGCGTCGTTAGCCGCCGTCCGAACTTGTTGACGAAAACAGGGGCCGCTCCGTTTTGTGGTTCCTTCGGCGAGAGCGTACGCGCTTTTAGCCAACGCTTCATGGCTCGCACGGCATAAGAACCAAGCGGCGAGAGCCGTTCGCGTTTCCCCTTGCCACGCACTCGGACTAGACCACCGTCGAAATCGAGGTCGGCTTCATTCACGCCTACCGCCTCGCTCACGCGTAAGCCGGCTGAGTACATCGTTTCCAGGATCGCACGATCGCGTAGTCCTAATGGATCGTCGGCCGGAGGCGCGTCGAGCAACTGGCCGATTTCATCCGTCGACAAGAAGTGCGGCAACGTACGGTCGCGGCGCGGATTGCGTAGCGGTTTAGCCGGGTTGCTGTCGACGAGCTCTTCACGTTGGGCAAAGCGAAAGAAGCTGCGCAGCGATGCCAGCCGACGCGACACAGTCGCCTTGGCATAACCTGCTTCGTGCAACGCGCCGACATAACCACGCAGGTCAATCGGCGTGATCTCGCTGGGCGTCGGCTCGTGACCAAAGGCTTCGGTCAGATACTCGATCAGCGCCTCGAAATCCTCACGATACGACTTGATGGTCAACTCGGACGCGTTGCGTTCGACTTGCAAGTAGCGAAGGAAGCGTGGTATCGCAGTCTTCATCGCGTTGTTCGATCACGCAGCCCAATCGGGGCCCGCGTTGTCCGTTGGCAAGGGAAGCTTGAAGCGCGGCTTCGACGGCGCTGGCTCGGCTTCTGTCGTAACCTGACGAATCTTTTGGCTCAACACAGCTGCATCATACCAGCTGAAGCTGAGTTCCGGATTCGAGGCATAACGGCCGAGCGTTCGTAACACTTCGCTGCGGTTGTTGTCATCAAAGAGAAAGACGTAGCGTTCTTCGCCTTTAACGAGGGCCAATACATTGATTTCTTGTGACACGTCTCGGACTCCTGCGGGACGACGTGGGGGGATCAGTAACAGGCCGCCATCCGTGCGACCTATCGGTCATATCGGCCAATCGGCCAGCGCCACACCACTCGCGTTTTTCCACCACCGCCTCGTGCAGTCAGCATCTCGGTCACGTGCAAGTGACAGCAGAAGCGGGTGAAATCATCGCTGCGCTGCAAGTACGCTTGCCAGTCGCCGAAGCGTGCGTCGTCACGGAAGTAGACATAATTGGCCAGCCGTTTCGTGAATTTCGCGTCATTTCCATGGTAGAGACGTGTGTGAGAGAGGACTGGTTCGTTTTGCGGACGCGCCGGCGGGCGCACAGAACTTGGTGGTGCCGGCACGAAGCCGCGAGGGTCCGGCCAGTCCGCTGGCAGTTGCGGTGGTGCCACGAGTCCGAATCCTACCGGTCCTTCGAATGGGATCGGTCCTGTTGGTTGTCCGCTTGGTTCGGGTTCTCCGGTCGGCGTGAGCAGCTCTTCAGCCGAAGCCCGCGATACGGTCGCAATGGATCGCGCCTCTTGATCGGGCGCAGGAGGTGATTGCGTCTTGAGCTGCTCCTTGGCGAGTGCGAACTCGGCCTCGAACACCAGCGACTCGGGGATGAACTCTTCTTCCGCCGTTCCCCACGGCAGCCCGTAGCCGGCCGGGATCGGGTGATAGCTCGGATTGGCCGCATACCAACGAACCGTCAGTCCCATCCGCGGCGGGTAGTACGGGTCGAACTCGGTCACCGAACCGACAACGATCGCGTCGACCTCCATATAGCGAGCCAGCTCTTGGAAGTCTGCCGCTGATCGGGGCGAGATGCCGCTAGCAACAACCAGCTGTTTCGTGACGCCAACCGGGACGACTTCAAAGCCGGGAATGGCTTGCAGTTCGTTGTAGTAGGCGATAGCGACTTGATCCTGATCGACGGTTGGATCGTCGCTTTGGTTGTAGAAAGGCAGTACGGCGACGCGGCTGAGCTGCGGAAATGGGTTGTGAAACTGTGGCTGATGCACGACTTCAGGAATGGCCGTGCAGCCAGTAATCACAACAAGCAGTAAGCCAAACGCCAGGTAACGCATCGCGATGAGACAGCCAGTCGATCGAGCAGGCCCCCCCGCTACGAAAAAACCGGA
>CAUJKL010000923.1 GCA_963204995.1 Planctomycetota bacterium
GTTGCGGTGATGCTGAAAAAGTGCTTCGCACTGGAGAGCAAAGCGGTGACAAGTCACCGCAGTCCAAAAAAAAATGCAAAACTCGAACTTAGCGCCGATCTCAGCCCCCTTTCGCGCGAAATTCTCGCTAGGAACACGAAATCCTGCTGCCCACCACCGAGGTGAGTGCTCGCAACCGAGGCCGCCGCTTCCAGCTTGGCAATGCCGATAACAGCCCACTGGGAAAGAACTTAGGTAATTCCCGCGACATTCGGCGCGGGATCGATTAGGATTGTAGCGACACGATGGAATAATCGTCGTTAGTCGTTGCGATGAAAAGTCTTGAACCAAGGAACGTGGCTTTTAGAATAGAGTTCATGCTGCGTGCTTTCGGCGTGGGTGCATTTTCGACTTGAACCGTCGCAAGTGTGTCCGTGACGAACGTGCGAGGTGTAGAACATCCAGGTTCCGCATGTCTTGTAAGGAGACAAGGTGATGCGAAGTGTGGTCTTCGGAGTTTTGTGTATAGCCTGCCTGATCGGTCTGGTCGTCGGTGGAGACGTGTGGCGAGTTCGCCTGCACGCTCAGCAACCTGCGATGAAACCGCAAGGCGAATTAATTGCCCTTAACAGCGATGTGGAAGAGGGGCGGCAACAGATTGTCGTCATTGATTCCAAGTCGCGAGTTATGAGTGTTTATCATATCGAGCATGCGACGGGAGTGATCTCGCTCAAGAGCGTCCGCAACATTCAAGCGGACTTGCTCATGGACGAGTTCAATACGGATAGCCCGCTGCCAAAAGAGATTCGCGCCATTCTAGACCAAAGATAGGTCATTTATGTCTCAGTTCCTTGAACTCAACGAAGCCGCAAAACGATTAGGTGTCACGCCGGACCGATTGGTCGAGATGCGATCGAACGGCGAAATTCGCGGATTTCGTGATGGTGCCAGTTGGAAGTTCAAAGACGATGAGATCGATCGCGCCAAAGCGGAACTTGCCGAATCTGGTGGCGGTCTCGAAGACGATCTTCTTTCGTTTGAAGATGCAGGCAGTAGCCTCGATTTAGAAAACGATGAATCGATCCTCGTCAGCGAAGAAGAACTGGGACATTCGGGTGAATCGACATCGAGCACCATCATTGGCATAGCAGCTTAACCGCCGTCCGCAGACAGCGATCTTACGCTGGCTCCTGAGGGCAATGGCAGCGATCTTGAGTTAGCACCTACCGGAACGAGCAGCGACCTCACGTTGGCAGGCGGTTCGGGCGTCGAAAGTAATCTGTCGCTCGAAGAACCCGATGCTGACGGATCTGGCGTCGGCAGTGATGTGACTCTCGTTCCAGGCGTCAAAGGCAGCGGCGTTTCGTTGGTTCCTGATCCCGGTTCGGACAAGGGGATGGAGCTGAACGCAGGGTCCGACGACTCGGATATTGATGACCTGTTCGGTGACGACCTGGAACTAACCTTGGAATCGCCGGGTTCTGGCGGGACCGGCAATCTTGAGTTGGCTGCGGATACGGGACATAGCTCGGGCGACCTTGATATGTCGCTGGACAGCGAACTTGCGCTGAGTGACGACGACGACATGGTCTTGAGTGGCAGTGGCACCGGCAGCGATTTGTCTCTGAGTGCCGGTGACAGTGGAATCAATCTCTCGTCGCCGACCGACAGCGGACTTTCGTTGGAAATCGACAGCGGCATTCAACTTGACTCACCAACGGACAGCGGCCTCTCGCTTGAAGAAGAACCGCTTGATCTCGGTGGCAGCTCGATCTCGTCGCTCGAACTTCCAGAAGACGAAGAGATCGTCGACCTCGACGACATGGACACAGGATCGCATCCCGGTGTGAAGAGAGATGAAGAGTTTCTTCTCTCGCCTTCGGACGAGATGTTTATGGACGAGTCGGACAGCGGCTCGCAAGTTATCGCCTTGGAGGATTCGGCAGCTTTCGATCAAGACGCTGCCACATTAGTTCCCGGCCAGGCGCTTCTGGCCGAGACCGACGGGCTCGATCAACAGCTTGGCGGACTTGGCGGTGGCGGCGTTCCGGCAATGCCAACGGGAGCACCGACACCGGCCTCAGCTGCGGCTCAAGTGTACGCCGCCGAACCCCCGGAAACTCCCTACTCGATCTTCAACGTGTTGGGCTTGTTGGTGATCGTCATGTTCCTGGCACTCTCGGGCATCGTCATGACGGACATGATGAAGAACATGTGGGCCTGGGACGAGGGGGGGCACGACGTCGCCACCAGCGTCTCGAACGGTCTGACCGCTGCCATTGGCTTGAAGGACTAGAGTTCCAGCAAAACGCTCCGAGTCTTGGGGCCGCCTGTACCTTTCGCCGGTTCGGGCGCTATAATCGTGTAGTAATCGATCCACAACGCGATCGACGTGATTTCCCACCTGCACGTCTGGTCTTTTGATTTCCGCCCCGATCGCTGAATCAGGCCGGTGACCACGCTAGGCCTTGGCCCCAAAGAGTTTACGATGCTCCAACGTTTCATTTTGACTCCCCTTAACGCGGTGTCACGCGTCATCCTGTGCTGTGCTGTGATCGCGATCCTGGTCGCCCTGAGCGGTTGCCGTCCACAGGATAAAATCGAGAGATATCAAGTCGCTCGTGCCGACTCGCCGCACCGGATGTTGGGGGCCGTCGTGCCGCAGGGCAATCGCGAGTGGTTCTTTAAGGTGACGGGAGCTAACGAAGTCGTCGCCAAAGAGGCCGACAAGTTCACGGCCTTCGTCGAGTCGATTCAGTTTGGCGAAGGTGAAGAGGCCGATCCCACTTGGCAGCTGCCAGAAGGCTGGACACAGGAACTGGGAGAGGGGATGCGGTACGCCACAATTAAGATCCCGACTGCCGAGCAGCCACTCGAGTTAACGGTGATCCCACTCCCGGTACAACCGAACGCTGACCTGCTGTCAAATATCAATCGTTGGCGAACGCAACTCGGACTTGTCCCCGTTGATGCCGCAGGACTAGCCAAGGAAAGCACCACCGTCAAACTAGCCGGTGGCAGTGCGACGTTGGTCAACCTGGTTGGCAAGTCGGGCGCGGGTGCGCCAATGTCAGCGTCTTCTGTCAGCCAAGGAGCCGCTGATTCAGACGCCGCCATGAATGCCGCGCATGCGGCCGCAGGTATCGAGATACCGGCGGGCCGAGAAGCACCCGTTGCTCCACCATCATCGATCACATACGAAGCGCCGCCCGAATGGGAGCCAGGACAGCGGGTCATCTCAGGCAACGCCTTCTCTGTCCCGCGCGAAGCGGCATTTGTCGCCGAAGAGAGCGGCCGTTCCGCGCAGATTTCAATTACAGCGTTGGGAGCCGCCGCCGGCGAAGTTCTTCCGAACGTGAATCGTTGGCGAGAGCAAGTCGGACTGGATCCCTTTACCGCAGAGCAACTAGCCAAAGAAGCTCAGAAAGTCGACATGCATGGAGTCGAGGGTGATTATTTCCGCCTCGTCGGCCCGCAGCAAGCGATCTTGGGTGTCATCGCCACACACGGCGACAAGGCTTGGTTCGTGAAGTTGCAAGGAGATCACGACTTGGCCGTAAAGTTACAAGAGCAGTTCGAGAAGTTTGTTCGTTCGATTAAGTTTTGAGAAGAAGCTTTCAGCAGTCAGCATTCAGCGGTCAGCTTTTTAAGTTGTCTTTCAAAAAAGCTGACCGCTGAAAGCTGACCGCTATCCACGGAGTAGATCATGGCGTCCAACTCATTGTCGGCAACCTCGACTCAGGTTCGCACACGCGCGGAAGTTGACACGGCGTGGGGTGCGTTGGCGTCGATCTTGGCTCCAATTGCATCGCTTAAGCTGACCGTTGCCCTGTTCATCATGTCGATCTTCCTGGTGTTCGTGGGCACGCTCGCTCAAGTCAATCAGGATATGTGGGAGATCATTAACAACTATTTCCACTCGGTGCTGGTCTGGATTCCACTGCAAGTCTTCCTGCCCAAGACTTGGTTTCCAAATTACCAATCGGTGCCAGGTGTGTTTCCATTTCCAGGCGGATTAACGCTGGGCGGCGTATTGTTCGTCAATCTCTTGGCAGCCCACTCCGTCCGCTTCAAGCCGCAAGCCACTAGCATGCGTCTCGTGATCGGGCTGGTCGTGATGCTCGTCGGCATGCTGTCGACTTGGGCCGTCATTGCCAGCGGTCACAACGGCGAAGGCTTACAAGGCGAGCCTCCCATCGCCTGGGCGACAATGTGGTTAGGCGTAAAGCTGGGACTTGCAGTGATGGCGATGGCCTTGGCGCTCGGCTTTGTCTTGACGATTACGCGGACGCCCGATCGTAGCATCGAAATCGCCGCCTTCGGGATCTCTGCCGTCTCAACACTCGCCCTTACGTTGTGGCTCTTTGCTTCCGGCTGGTATATCAACGATTCGGGGATGCGAATTTTATGGCAGTTGATCAAGTGTGGGGCGGCTGCTGCGGTGTTGCTTGTCGCTTGCCTCTTGATCTTTAAGAAACGCGGCGGAATTGTCATGATTCACGGCGGCATTGGCTTGTTGATGCTGGGCGAGTTATTTGTCGGCACGTTCGTCAGCGAAGAACGTATCGCCGTCGATGAAGGAGAAACGGTCAGCCATGCCATCGACATCCGCTCGACCGAACTGGCAATCATCGATTCGTCACAGCCCAATACCGATGATGTCGTCGTCGTGCCGCTGTGGGTCAAGGGACGCAAGTCGACGTTACTGAGTAGCGGCAAGGCGATCCAAGACGAGGGCTTGCCGTTCGACATCGAACTCATCGATTACTATCGAAACTCGGATCTCAAAGATGTTGGCCCGAACGCCGAGAACAAAGCCACCGCCGGTAAAGGCTTGCAAACCGTAGCTCGCGAAGTTCGATCCGGGAGCGGAGCCGATTCGTCGAGCGAAGTCGACATGGCGTCGGCCTATGTTCGTTTCTTAGAGAAAGGCAGCTCCAAGGAAATCGGCACCTATCTGCTGTCGCAAGTCGTGCTACGATCGCGCGGTGGCGGTTTGTTTACGTTTGACGAGACGATTCCCGTGGGCGGCAAGGACTACCATGTGGAACTTCGTTTCAAACGCAGCTACAAGCCTTACTCGATCCGGTTGATCGACGTGCGCAAAGATGACTACATCGGCACCAGCACGCCGCGAAACTATTCGTCCGATGTTCAACTGGTTGACAACTCGCGAAGCGTGGACCGTGAAGTTAGAATCTGGATGAACAACCCACTGCGTTACGCCGGCGAGACCTTCTATCAGAGCGGCTATCACGCCGACCCCAGCGGAATCGAGAGCACGACGTTGCAAGTCGTGAAGAACACCGGGTGGATGATCCCTTACGTGTCGTGCATGATGGTCATGTTCGGCATGTTCGCTCACTTCTCCGGGACGCTGCTGCGATTCTTACGGCGTGTGGTATCGATTCCAACCAAGGCTGATCCGATTGCCGACCAAACTGATGCCGAAAATCCCTACAGCATTACCGCAGCCTCGATGCCGGCGCAGCCTGCGAAGAAACACCGAGCCCCGAAACGCAAACGCGGCGAGACCGTCGAATTAGCCGAACCGCTCGTAGAACGACTGGCGATTCAGCCGGCAAGCAATAAGGCGGTAATTGTGTTTACTGCCGTCGTCGTTTTGTTGTTTGGTGGATGGTTAGCGAGCAAGGCACGGCCTGCAACCGTGAAGCCGGGCGAAATGGATGTGATTGGCTTCGGCAAGTTGCCCTTGGTCTTTGAAGGCCGCATCAAGCCGCTCGACACGCTGGCTCGTAACAGTCTCCGCGTGATGTCTACCAAAGAGCAAGTGAAGGATGGCATGGGCAAAGACCTGCCTGCCATCGTGTGGTTGCTCGACGTCATTTCAGGTACGAAAGCGGGTACGAAGCATGAAGTGTTCAAGATCGACAATCTTGAACTGCTCGACACCTTGAAGCTGACTCGCCGCAAAGGTGGCCTCTACTCGATGGACGAGATCGAACCACGCATGGAAGAGTTCCGCAAGCAGATACGCCTGGCTAACGAAGTGGCGACCGACGAGATGAGCGTTTATCAGCGCAAGGTCTTAGATCTAGATCGCAAGCTACAGCTGTACTTTAAGCTGCGGGAGGCGTTCCGCATGCCGGAGGAAGGTTTGCCTGCTGACGAAGAGGCTTCCTATCTGGCGGGAATGGCGAATGTCGGTCAAGAGCTTGCCACCGCTCCCGTTCCATATGCAATTCCCACTGTGGGAAACAAACAGCAGCCGTGGGAACCGTTTGTGACCGCCGTCACACGACTGTGGGCAAAGGATATCGCCGAGAAACACAAAGCCACGACGACAACCGAACTTGCGGCCAAGCTGGCGGGAGATATCCTCACCGAAAAGAACATTAACCAATTGGTCGAGACGCGGCTTCTTGGAATGATCAAGAGTCTGGCCGATCCGAGCGTCAAACCCGATCAATTGGACGCCTATGCCCGTGAGGCTCTCGTACGCATGCCAGAAGACGTTCGCGAGCGAGTCACCACCGGAATTCGTAACGAGATTGCCACGAACGGACGCGAGGTGCAAACGACGCTTGCCATGTCGCTGGACTCGGCCCTTGGCAAAGGCGGATTTGCCGCAGCCGAGAACCCGGTTGCACGTTCGATGTGGAATCTGTTGAAGTCGTATCGCGACAGCGACGAGCACTCGTTCTCGCGGGCGCTGGCGTCGTATCAAAGTGCGCTGGCGGCAAGTGCTCCTGAAACACTCGATACAGGCAAGACTAACTTCGAAGCGAGTTTCAATAACTTCGCTCCGTTCTACAACTGTGCGGCACTTTATGTCTTTGCCTTTGTTCTAACGGCCTGCAGTTGGCTGGCTTGGCCATTCGGCTGGAATCGCCCCTTCAATTGGGCTGCGTTTGGATTAGTTGCCTTGACGTTCATTGTTCACTCGCTGGCATTGCTGGGACGAATCTATATCTCGGGACGACCGCCGGTCACCAATCTCTACTCGTCGGCCATCTTCATCGGCTGGGCGGGCGTGATCCTGGGCTTAGGCTTGGAGGTGCTCTTCCGTCTCACCATCGGCAACATCATCGCAACGGTCTCTGGATTCAGCACGCTGGTCATCGCGCATCAACTGGCGGGCGACGGCGATACCTTTACCGTGCTGCAAGCCGTGCTCGATACACAGTTCTGGCTCGCAACGCACGTCGTTTGTATCACACTTGGGTATGCCACCACGTTCGTCGCCGGATTGTTGGGGATTGTGTTTGTGATCGCCGGCATCGTGACACCGAAGTTAGCCGACCAGGTCGGCCAATCGACGGTTCGCAAAGTGCTTGCCAACATGATCTATGGCATCATCTGCTTCGCCCTCTTCTTCAGCTTCGTCGGCACCGTTCTCGGCGGGTTGTGGGCGGATGACTCTTGGGGCCGCTTCTGGGGATGGGATCCCAAGGAGAACGGTGCCTTGATGATTGTGCTGTGGAACGCCTTGGTCTTGCATGCTCGCTGGGGCGGGATGGTGCGAGATCGCGGACTCGCTTTGCTCGCGATCGGCGGGAACATGGTCACGGCATGGTCGTGGTTTGGCGTCAACGAACTCGGAGTCGGCCTTCATTCCTACGGATTCACGGAGGGCGTCGTGCCAACGCTTGTTATCTTCTGGGGAAGTCAGTTCATACTCATCGCTCTTGGTTTATTGCCGACAGCGATGTGGTGGAGCTACAAGGAAGAAGAGAAACTGAAGAAGAGCAAGCCACTGCGAACTCAAGTCGCGACCTAGCACGACGGGGTCGGGAGTCTTTTTCGGCCGGACGATATTCAATTGCAATGAGCCTGTCGCCGAAAAAGACTCCCGACCCCTTAACCGCAACGCCTCACTTGCCGGTCGGGCGTCTCGCTCCTTCCCCTACTGGCGCGCAACACGTCGGCAACGC
Source organism: Planctomycetota bacterium (assembly GCA_963204995.1). Taxonomy (GTDB): domain Bacteria; phylum Planctomycetota; class Planctomycetia; order Pirellulales; family Pirellulaceae. The sequence goes on from CAUJKL010000923.1 coordinate 7,875, forward strand.
GCGAACCTATCTACTGGCCTGGCTATCGATCCGCTCGCGCGGCGGACGAATTGTCATGCGGATCGAGGATCTCGATTCGCCGCGAGTCAAGGCGTGGGCCATCCAGCAGGCAATGGACGACTTACGCTGGCTCGGGCTGGATTGGGATGAAGGCCCGGATATCGGCGGGATGAACGCACCCTACATCCAGACCGAGCGTCTCGAATTGTATCGTGATGCCTTCGAGTTGCTTCGCGCCGCTGACCGCATCTATCCCTGCACTTGTTCACGCTCCGATGTTTTGGCGGCGGCAAGCGCTCCGCACGAAGGCCTGGAAGGCCCAATCTATCCTGGCACTTGTGCGGGACGATCCGCAAACGACGCAAAGGCATTCGCGGATCAAGCATTCTCCTGGCGGTTCCGCACGAGCAATGCAAACCGTCACCTCAATGATCTGTGCGCCGGCAATCGGCAAATGAACGTCGCGAATGAACTTGGCGACTTCGTAATCGCCAAGGCGGATGGCACTCCCGCATATCAACTCGCCGTTGTCTTCGACGACCACGCGATGAGAGTCACCGAAGTGCTCCGTGGCGACGATTTACTACCGAGCGCTTTTCGGCAATTGGAGTTGTACGAATTCTTCGGCTGGCAACCGCCTCAGTTCGCTCATGTTCCGCTCGTCGTCGGGCTTGACGGACGCCGCCTGGCGAAACGCCATGGCGACACGCGGTTGTCGACGTTGCGGGCGCAAGGCGTCAGTGCCGAGAGATTGCTCGGCCTCCTCGCGCAGTCATGCGGGCTACGCGAGACGGCTGAACCAATCACAGCCCGTGAATTGCTGGACGAATTCGACCTCGCAAAACTACGACCAGAACCATACGTTTATCGGGACGATCTTCTCGGTATGTGATGCGGGCAGAGCCTGTCGAACGCACGACACTTCGCTACCGCAGTAGTTTTGCCGGCGACCAGGGCCGCCGCGCCGTTCCCGATGTGGGCAGCTTTGGGCTCGGCAAAGGCAATGCACGAAGAATCTGCTCGGTGGCAGTCGTAGCGGGAACTTGCAGTTCGCTTTGCGGAACTAAGGCACGCGCCAACGCGATGCTCGGAATCAACTCGGCCCGCGAATCGAGCAACAGGCCCCCGCTCGTGCCAACCAACACCACGCCTTCCTGCCGATCGTCGCAGAGGCCAGAAAGCTGAAGCCCGGCGGCGTCGATTTGAAATCCGAAGGCTAACTGCCCATAGCTCAAGGTCATATCGGCATGCTCGTCGCTGCCGACGCTTGAACCGAGCCTCAGTGCCTCAGCAGCAGCGGTCAGCAACGATTGGCTGATCACTCCTCCGTCCGAACTCAGCGCCCCGGCCGCTTCGACCAGCTTGCCGCGGCGAAAGCTGGTGTGACTCAACGCGATCTCCGCGGTTCCGCTCAACTTGTGTGGGAACGGTGCTACGAGGCTGTCCAGGTCCACATCGAGAAACCGCCCGGCGATTTCACCGTCCCAACTCTCGTCATCTTGCTGCACCCACACCGTGCCCTGAAATCGACAACGCGTGCCGAGCGATTGAAGGGCAGGAAGGTAATCGGCAATCATGTCGCAAGGCAAAGGAGTTCCACCTGTGCGAATCTGCCAGGTGGTCGATGCCTTGCCCGAGTCACGCTCGCGGGTGAGTTTGATTTGTGCCGGGCTGTGCATTTCAAAACCTGCAACCAGGAAATCAATGGTGGCCTCGACCTTGCCTTGATCGGATGATACGAGACATCGCACGTCCGTGGCGGTGGATGCGCTGGATGCTCCATGCAACGTAAGTTCGCCGCTCAACAGTTGAAACTGTTGCGTTGGCCGCGGACCGCGCAGGACTCGTTGGTAGAGGAGTTGCCCCAGTCGCTGTAGCTGATGGGCCTCGATTTCCGGCTGCGAAGCCATGGCGACCATGCCGTGGTCGGTTTCGGCAAACTCGATCACGCGGACGCGAGCCACTAAGTGGCCGCCATCGGG
>CAUJKL010000924.1 GCA_963204995.1 Planctomycetota bacterium
TCCGTGAAATTCGATCCGTGATTCGCTACACTGTGTTTGCACGAGGAAACCTCCATGATTTGTCGTAACCTGTTGTTGGCAAATCAAGTTATGACAAATCTGGAGGCATCGCGCTAGCCGTGTTATGAGAAATGCGGGCTAGAATCTCGCCTCGAGTACCGGCATGGAGGCCCGTTAATGCAACGTCCTGGTTGGCAATTTGCTTTGATCGTTTTGGTTGCCGCAGTGGCGTTGTTCACGAATCTCGGTGGACCACGGCTGTGGGATCGCGACGAACCCCGAAATGCTGGCTGCGCTGCGGAAATGTTAGCGCGTAACGATTGGGTCGTCCCCACCTTCAATCAGGAACTGCGCGATGCCAAGCCGGTCTTGCTGTACTGGCTGATTATGTCCGCGTACAGCGTCTTTGGCGTCACGGAATTTGCCGCGAGGTTTTGGAGTGCGGCACTCGGCTTCGGCACCGTGTTGGCGACCTACGCGATCGCCAACCGGTTGTTCAATCGTCAAGTTGCGTTGCTGGCGGCAATCATCCTGTCGACCAGCACGATGTTTGAGGTCGCTTCCCGAGCGGCGACGCCCGACGCCCCTTTGATTTTCTGCGGGACGATGGCGCTGATGATCTATGTGTTGGGAACGTTTCGGCCGCGAGACACAGCCGTCGAATGGACCGCTCCCGAACCACGGGTGCCAGGTCGGTATTTTCCAACGAATTACTTGGCGGTTGCTGCGATGTACGCCGCGATGGGAGTTGGAATTCTCGCCAAAGGCCCGGTCGGTCTCGTCCTGCCCACGGCCGTCATCGGCATGTTCGTGTTGATCCAGTCCCTTCCCGCACGAGCCGAGTCGGCGCGGCCGCCGAGCCGGCGCGCTGGGATCACGTCCACGCTGCGCGCCTGCGGGCGACCGTTTGCCCCCGCACACTTCCTGCGGACCTGCTGGCAGATGCGACTGGTCACGGCGACGGTGATCGGTCTGGCCATCGCGGCACCGTGGTACGTGCTGGTGGGTATTCAAACCGACGGCGCGTTCCTGCGAGGGTTCTTCCTCGACGAACACTTTGGTCGTGCGACACGGGCCATGGAGCACCATTCCGGCGGCCCGCTGTTCTATCCCGTGGCAGTGGCCGTCGGCTTCTTCCCGTGGTCGGTGTTCATGTTGCCGATCTTCATGGGCGCGATTCGCCGGATCTGTGATGCCGATCCGTGGCGAACAGGTTACCTGCTAGCCACGTGTTGGGTGGGAGTCTACGTGGGCCTGTTTTCGCTCGCCGCCACAAAGCTGCCCAGCTATGTCACGCCATGTTATCCCGCGCTGGCGATGCTCGGTGCCTGTTTCGTTTACCATCTGCTGCGTGGTACGACCGTGGTGAGCGAGCGCTGGTTGCGAGCCGCCCTCGTCATCCTGGGGCTTGTTGGCGTGCTCGTCATGATCGGATTGCCGGTTGCCGCGACGTACTTTCTGCCCGGCGAACAACTACTGGGCGCTGCTGGTTTGATTCCTCTGATCGGTGCAATTGTTTGCTATGCATTCTTGCAACGCGGCATGCGCAAACAGATGGTTATTTCGTTCACTACGATGGCCCTGCTGATGGCCGTTTCGATCTTTGGGCTTGGCCTGCCAAGCATCGATCGTCATCGCCACAGTTTCGCGCTGCTAGAGTCGATCCAAAAGAACCGTCCAGACGCCAAGATTGGTGAGTTCGGGGGTGTCGAACCGAGCCTTGTCTTCTATGCCGGCCAGCGAATTGAACCGCTTGTCATCGATCGTCCGACCGCCGAGCGGCAACAAGCACGGCTCACGCTTCGCAACTTTTCCGCGCCGCCACCGCGGTCCACGATCGTGGAGTTCTTGCAGCAGAACCTGAACGGCGTGTTGCTCACCAGCCGCCGCAATTACCATCTCATGGCCGACAAACTGCCCACGGATGTGGAGATCCTTGGTGAGGTACCTCGATTTCTCAAACGCGGGGACACGCTCGTGTTATTGGGACGTCCCGGCGACACGCCACGAATGGCTGACGACAATTCGGGATCCATCAAGCGATGATTCGGGCGGCGTCCGCAGCGTGAAGTAGTTGACGTGGACCGGAAAACGAAATCCTTACCGCTTGCGTTCTCGGTATCATCGCTTCCAGCAGGTGAAACCCACCCCCCGTTGGTAAAGATCTGAAAGTCGAGATCTCCCCTTTTGCGTTCCCAGCTGGAATCAGCACGTTCTGCTTCAGTAACGTTTCCTGGACATCCATTAACGACAACCCGCGTACTTCCAGTTTCTGGCGATTTAGATAGCAAAGAATCCTGCGGAGCTTGCCCCCGTAAACCGCTGGAGCAATGACGCCTTGCATGGCTTTGCTAGATGCCCACCGATTGACCTGTCCATCGTGCGAGCCGGCTCACGATGTCGCGTTCCATCATTTCGGGAGGCATTCCCGGATATTCGTCCTAAGATGTGAGCTAGACTTTCAAACCGGGAACATCGAGCTACCAATATCGAGACAGAGGACACGAGCGATGGCGCATGCCACGAAACGCATTGGAATTCTGACCTCCGGAGGCGACTGCCCTGGCTTGAACGCCGTCATTCGGGGCGCGGTCAAAACGGCGGAACGACACGGATACGATGTCGTCGGGTTTATCAAAGGCTACGAAGGGCTCGTTGATCCTGTTACCTACATTCCGCTGAACGGCAAGAATACCGCTGGCATTCTCACGCAAGGTGGGACAATTCTGGGCTCGACGAACAAAGGAAGATTCGCGGCCACCGTTGGCGTGCAACATCGACTAGAACTCGATCCAGTTCTCATGGCCGGTGTTCAGGCAACGTACGAACAACTCGGTTTGAATGGCTTGATCTGTGTCGGCGGTGACGGTTCGTTGGCGGTCGCGCAACAGTTCCACGAATACGGCCTGCCAGTCGTTGGTGTGCCCAAAACAATTGACAACGATCTATCGGCGACGGCGTTCACATTCGGATTTGATAGTGCCGTCGCGTGTGCAACCGACGCACTCGACCGACTTCACACTACGGCGGCCAGTCACGAGCGTGTGCTGGTGTTGGAAGTAATGGGCCGACATGCCGGCTGGATCGGCTTGTACTCGGGCATCGCGGGCGGTGGCGATGTGATCCTCATTCCCGAGATTCCGTGGACCTTCGAGAATGTCTGCAGCAAGATCTTAGAACGCGATCAACAAGGAAAGAAGTTCACGTTGGTTGTGGTTGCGGAAGGTGCCGAGTTGCCCGATGGTGAACTCGTGACCGCGGAGCGTCGCCAAGACAATCGCCAGACGCGTCTCGGCGGTATTGGGAACGTCGTGGCCTATGAAATCGAGAAGCGAATCGGTCGCGAGACGCGTGTTTGCGTTCTCGGACATCTTCAACGCGGTGGTGGCCCCACAACCTTCGATCGCGTGCTCGCTACACAGTTTGGTTCGCACGCCGTGCGACTGGTCATCGAAGGCAAGTTTGGCGAGATGGTTTGCTATCAGCCGCCGTCCATCATGAGCGTCCCGATCCTGGCGGCCGTCAACAAATTATCCCGGGTCGATGCAAACAGTTCCGCCGTACAAGCAGCTCGCGCATTGGGTATTAGCTTTGGCGATACAGCCGATCTTGCGGGGCCATTCGGAATCAACAAACCGGCTGTCGCGGAAGTAGAAGAAGCGGTGATCGAAACTCTCGCATCGCTTGGGACCGATGTACCGCTCGCGGCGGTCGAGCCCATGCCGGTCGAGTGGGAAGCCGCAGCAGCGTACGCCGATGCCGCGATGTGGTAATCGTGGTGTGCAATCCGTAGGACACACTCGTCAACCAGTCAGCGGCAGACTTGGCGGTAATCTCCGCCGGATCGGCGATCATCATGGCCAATGACATGGCGTGGGTGTTGCCCGTCTTCCACAGCTCCGTCGCCAAGTCGTGGTCCGCTTGCCTCGTTCAAGTTCATCAGGATTTCCTCCGGGGTGACATTGCGGACGAAATTGTACTCAAATGGCAGCGCCGCTGCGAAGTGACTAGCATCAGTCGCGGGAGCCTTTCGGTTATCCAATTCTTTCCCCAGAGCAACAACTGAATCGATGTCGAAATTACTCATGCCGCTCGCCCGCCGTCTTGCGACCTACTTCCTCGCCGGAGGCTTTGCGATTCTTCCGCTCGTGATTACTGTCGCCGTTGTCATCTGGGTCGCGGGGC
>CAUJKL010000925.1 GCA_963204995.1 Planctomycetota bacterium
GTCGTGATAGGATGTCGTGATGGACATTGTATATGTCGAAACGTCAATCGTGAGCTATGCATCAGCGTGGCCAAGTCGCGACATTGAAACTGCTGCACGGCAACAACAAGCACGGGATTGGTGGTCGCTTGAAAGGCCAAAGTTCGACCTTGTCACTTCACAGTTGACTATTCGTGAAGCATCGGCAGGTGATCCAACTGCCGTTGCCGATCGATTGAGACTTCTTGATGGTCTTCCACTCGTGGATATCGGCTCGGACACCGATGCACTCGCCGCAAGATTGCTTGCCGCGCACACCATGCCTCAAAAGGCGGTCGCTGACGCATTGCATGTTGCCGCTGCTGCCCTCGGTGGCGTAAAATATCTGCTGACGTTGAATTGTAAACACATTGCCAACGCGCACGAACTTCCTCGCATCTATGAATTGCTTGAATGCGAGGGCTTGGGGCAAATGTTGATTTGTACGCCCGCTGAATTCCTTGGTGGTGACCCTTATGACGGCGAAACAACCGATCCTTGATGAACTGCATGCTGTTCGCGAACAACTGCTCGCCGAATCCGGGGGCACGCTGTCTGGTCTCGTCGCGCGGCTGCGGGCCGAACAAGAAGCGTCTGGTCGTACCATACTCAAAACACGACGAACAAGCGGTTCAACCCGAGCGGCCGATCAGGCGGAGTGCAAGTAGGACGGCGACCGCCGGGTTAACCTGGTCGTCGACAAGAGCGTGGGCATATGGACGAAAGCCTCAAACATGCCGTGCTGTTAACTGTCGTCGTGGCGATTGACGCGTTGTTCGGCAGATGGCTTACGATCCACACAGCCACAGCAATGTGGTATCTCGTCCCCAATCTCACCAACGTTGTGCCGTATCGTTGCCTCGGCGGGCAGGAAGGTCGTCCAACTACATAGCGCCAGGGGCAATCGACGACCGAGGAAAACAACGCTCGATCGTCGTCGAGTAATCGCTGGTGGGCGAATCGAAGAAGCTTGCAACGTCGTTTTCGTTCATGAGAGTTGTCCGAACTGAGGCGAATCGCAACTAATCTCGGACCTTCGCCGTCCCGCTAAAATACTCCTGGTACTTCGGCCAACTCCAGACCGCGAGTTTCCGTCCGACTTCCAGTCCGACTGTGTTATCGATGGGGATGTGATAACCGCCCATCGCTCGCGACAGCGCCGCCAACTCCGCCGTTCCCGACCAAGTTGGCAGGTCCAACATCACGAAATCGCCGGCCTCGCGCTCGGTCAATTCGCAATGCCGTCGCCGCTCGGCGAACCCGTACTTGTCCGTGCCGGTAAACAACTCTAACGTCTTCGAACAGGCTCCGCTGACGGTCGCGTGGCCGCTCGTATAGCCTGGGAAGGGCGGCGTGATGAACGACAAGGGCGAGTAAGGATGCCAGTCGTCGCCCAGCATCTCCTTGGTCCCCCCGTCCACTCCCGCCCAGCCGACGATCTTCTGTCCTTGATAGTAGTGCCGGATCAAGGTCCACGGTCGCGACGAATCGTAATACCGCTTCGTCTCCCAGCAGGAAATGAACGCGTCCGATGCGACGTTGGCGATGACGAAGTACAGCTTTACGTCCTGATCCAAGTCGTGCTTATCGCGCCGCGAGACGTCTTGTGCGAACCGCAGCCAATGTCCGCTCTGTCCCGTGGAACGCGGCCCGTCGCGCATGAACTCGACGATCGCCTTTTGTTCCTTGGTGAGCGTTGCGTTGTATTTCAAGACCTGGTCGACTTCTTTCCGCAAGGTCGCGTCGTCGGTTGTCGTCTTGGGCGGCGGGCCAGGTCGAAACTGCGCACAAGACTCCAGGGCAAACGGCTTCACCCGATACCATTGTGGCGTCAAAAAGCCGGGAGTGATCTGCTTCCCGTCGGGCATCGTGAACGTAATCGGTTGCCAGCGATCGGGATCGATGATCTTGTCCGGCGGGTTCACGGGCTGATAGTACGTGTAGTCCGAGTAAGGCTTGCCGTCGCCGCCAATTTCGTTCCCCAATTGATTCGCCCCGTCGTTCTGGCGATACGCGATCACCGCTTGAGAGGCGAGATTCCCCACTCCCTCCGGCGTCGTGGGGTCGGACGATACGATACTCGGATCGTAGCCCAACTAAGACATCTCCTCTGTCGACCAGTCCTTGGATTGCGTATACACAAAGACCAGCGACAGATAGGTTGCATAGCAGATCCCCGTCGCCATATTCTCCGGCGTGCGTTCCGGCTCTGGTCGGCGTAGCTGAGCCCCGAGTCGCGAGCCGACAGCAAGCTCGTCATAAGCTGCCCATGCGTCGTACATCGCCGTCGCCCAGATCGCTAATGTCCGCGCGATAATGGTTGGTCGGGCTCCGTTGGCGTCTACATCCTGTGCTGTCGCCTCCTGAGCGATGTCCAGCCAGAGATAGGCCAAGGACATACCGGCCTTGTCCTCGACCGGGAGGAATTTGTGTAATGGCTTCGCATGCTGATCCGCCGCAGTTGTTCCATCCGCAGCACTGCTGCAAGTTGCTGGAGCAACGAGCAATGCCAAGGTTCCGGCGATAATGATAAGTAGACATGAGCGAGCGGCAATCATCGTGGCCCCCTGCCAGAATGGGCGTCAAGACAAAACACACGATTGAGTTATTTTTGGTTGCGGCTAGTATTCCGTCAATATAGGTGGAGAAAGCGGCAGGGCATTTCGGTTTTTCAATTTGGGATGCCATCTCTAATGGAAACCTGAAGCGTTAGCGAGGAATTTACTGGGTGTGCCTCGCTTACGCGTCGGGTTACCATCGACGCAAATTGAAAAACACAAAAGCCCTGGAGAAAGCGGTGGGCAACCAAACAACCCACCACTTCTCTGCCGCACCGCGAGGCAAAGCAGCATTAGACTCAGGTCGAACATTTTCGCTGGCGATCCGGCATAATCGGAACTTTCGGCTCAGTTCCCGCGTCCAAACGGGACGGATTCCCCTACTTCCCGCCGAGATTGGATTGCGATTCTCAGTGGGCAATTAAAATGTGAAGTTGGATGTGCTGAACGTCCAGGTCGGCAGGATTAATGAGCAATTTAAGTTTCCCGAGGGTGTGGGCGGAATTCTCGTTACTTTGGCAATTCCAATTGATCCATCTGGACTACAGGCGCTGGATGGCACGTTAATATCTGACCACCACTACATCGATGACTTTCGGCAAACACGACATACAGCGTAACTAAACGAAGGCAAAGCAATGCGTTTCGGAAACCAAAAGCGTTACAACTCTCATCGTCGCACCATCAAAAAACGGAGCGGGCGACGATTGTTCTTGGAGTCGCTCGACCCACGCTTGGTGCTGAGTGGATCACCGATGGACTTGGCCCCCGTCGAAACCAACCTTGTGGCTGAGAACCTTGACCAACAGCTATCGTTGACGCATGTTCAGGCCGAGGGCGAGGGAACGACGGTGACTTCGCGGCTGACGATTGTTGCGAACCGTCAGCACGTGACGATACCAGCGAACATCGGCGTGAACGCCGATACCTCGAAGGCCGGGGTGTTTACCACCGCCGCAGACGGGACGCTCCAGAGCATGTCCGGCGCGAACGCCACGCTGGGAAGCTTCTTCGACATTTGGCGAACTAGTGCCGGTTTGGCCGGGAATAATGCGAATGCTGTACTCAGTGCCACGCGACTGTTCACGAATGTTGCCGATACTTCGCATACCGTCCAGATGTTTGTGAACGGGCAATTGTCGAACGAGTTTGGAAATTATGTGCTCCATGACGGAGACAACATTGTTCTGGATTACGGTTCCGATCCCGTCGTTTCATTGAACACCAATTTCGGCTCGATCGTCGTTGAGCTGTTCGAAACCGAGACGCCTGGGACTGTAAACAACTTTCTGAAGTATGTGAACGATGGCGACTATATCAACTCCTTCTTCCACCGGTCGGCCAACAATTCCGATGGCACGGACTTTGTGATCCAGGGCGGCGGGTTCAAAACGACCTCGCCCACCTTCACGAGCACGGCACAATTTTCCAGTGTGCCGACCGATCCACCGATTCAGAACGAACCCGGCATTTCGAATGTTCGCGGCACCGTCGCCATGGCGAAGACCAGCGACCCCAATAGCGCAACTAGCCAGTTCTTCGTCAATCTAAATGACGCAAACACGTTTCTCGATAATACGAGCAACAGCGGCGGCTTTACCGTGTTCGGCCAAGTGCTGGACCTTCGCTCGTCCGATACCATTGCGGCTCTGCCAACGAGAGCTAACCCATCACCCTACGGAGAACTGCCGGTCAGCACGGACAACCAACTGGCGGTGATCCAGTCGATCGTGGGTCGCGGTAAGATTTCGGGTACGCACTTCAATGACACCAACCGCAATGGCGTCCGCGACACCGGCGAAACCGCAATCGTGGGCGCCACGATCTATATCGACGCCAATAACAACGGCGTCCTTGATTCTGGCGAACTCACGACAACAACAGATACCACCGGCAAGTACTTGTTTCAGGTTGATCCCGGTTCTTATCGCGTGCGGGCTCAATTCAATTCTGGGTTAAGCTTGACGGTTCCGGCTACGGCCGACAACTATCTGGTAACTGTGCAAATCGGGAAGGAAGTTGCCGACCGCAACTTCGGTGTCGCCGAGTTTAGCAACAAGCCCATCACGCAAAGCAACTCGTATTCGGTCAACGAAGATGCAGTCCTGACGGTTCCCGTCGCCACCGGAGTCTTGGCCAACGACACGAGCCAGACCAGTGCCTCATTGACAGCAGCCATCAACACGCAACCGGCAAATGGCTCAGTCACCTTGAACAGCAACGGTTCCTTCACTTACACACCGACCGGAAACTTCTTCGGCACAGATACATTCACCTACATCGCGTCGGACGGGACGAACCAGAGCGCCGCCACCACCGTGACCGTCACGGTCAACGCTCAGCCCGACGCTCCGGTCGCAGTTGCCGATAGCCTGACCATCAGCAACTCGCGGACACCTCGCACGATCGACGTGCTGGCCAACGATACTTCCGCTCCCGATGCGACGCAAACACTGACGGTCACAAGCGTTACCCAAGGCACGGCCGGTGGCACCGTCACGTTAGCCAATGGCGTTGTGTCCTATCTCGCCCTGGAAGGCTTTATCGGTACGGACACTTTTAGCTACACGATTCAAGACACGGATGGGCTGACCAGCACTGCAACGGCCACGATCAATGTTACAGCAGTCGCCGACAACAGTTTGTCTGGCTTCGTTTATCTCGACGCGAACAAGAGCGGCTCGCGCGACACCGGTGAGGTTGGTGTGCCAGGCGTACAGATCACACTGACTGGCGCGGGACTAACACGAACGATTCTGACCAATGCGAGCGGCGCTTACTCCTTCACCGAACTACCTGCGGGAACCTATCAGCTCGCCGAACGGCAGCCAGCGGCAATGCTCGACAGCGGCGACTCGACAACCGTTCCGAACGCGGTCGTTGGTAGCGATCAGATCACGTCGATCTTGCTGGATAGCGGACAAGACTTTGCTGAAAATAACTTTGGCGAAATGGGGATTCAGTCAAAGTACGCAACCATCGCCTGGTTCTTCGCGTCGTCGAAGTCGCCTGAAGAAATGTTCCGTGAAACAATCGCCGCGGGCGAGGAGCTAACTGGCAACATGGCGCTCGCGACGGCGATTCGAGCCAGCAGCACTCAGGCACCTGACGTCAGTAACTCGGCTCCTGTTGCGAACGGCGATACGTTCAGCGTGACTAAGAACAGCGTCTTGACCGTGGCCCTCGCGAACGGCGTGTTGAAGAACGATACCGATGCCGATGGCGACTCGTTGACCGCTAGCGTCGATAACCAACCGGCACACGGCACGCTCAGCCTTAACGCCAACGGGTCGTTTACTTATACGCCGACAGCGGAATTCATTGGCACCGATACATTTACCTATCGAGCCAGTGACGGCACGGCTTCGTCCAATGCAGCGACTGTCACCATCACCGTGAACGAAACTAACTCGCCAAATACAGCGACACCCGTGGCCGTCGCGGACAGCTATTCGGTGGAAGCGGGTGGCACGCTGACTATTAGCAGCACTTCGGGCGTATTGCACAACGACACGGATGCCGATGGCGACACGTTGACCGCACTAGCAGGAACGGCACCAACGAACGGCACGCTCTCGCTAAACGCTGACGGTTCATTCACGTATACACCTCATACCAATTTCACAAGAGCTGACACATTCACCTACATGGCGACCGACGGAACGCAGAGCTCGACTGCGGCGACGGTCACTGTCACCGTCACGGCGACGAATACCGCACCCGTGACTGCGGCCGATTCCTATACGCTTCAGGAAGATAGCAGTATTACGGTAAGTGCTGCGGACGGTGTGCTGAAGAATGACAGCGATCCTCAAGGATCGGCGATCACGGCGGTCTTGGTCGCCGCGCCTCAAAATGGAACTGTCTCGCTGAATGCGAACGGTTCGTTCAATTACACCCCCGTGGCGAATTTCAGCGGAACGGACTCGTTCACTTACAGTGCCAGCGATGGCTCACTCACTTCGGGAGCTACGACCGTCACTTTGTTGGTACAACCCGTCGCAGACGCGCCCGTCGGCGTGAACGACATCTACAGCGTCGATCAAGGTGGAACTCTGAGTGTCACCGCCGCCAATGGCGTGTTGAAAAACGACACCGACGCAGATGCCAACACCACGCTGACAGCGGCACAGGTTGCTGCTCCCACGCACGGTACGTTGACCCTGAATGCGAATGGCTCGTTCGTCTACAAGCCGACGGGTACGTTTTCCGGAACCGACGCCTTCACCTACCGAGCGAGCGATGGCACCCTGTCCTCGAACATAGTCACCGTGACGGTGACTGTTAATGACACCAACGTCGCACCTGCGGCAGCTGCCGATGAGTACATTGTCGATGAAGGTCAGGTATTAACGGTCGACGCCACTCATGGGTTGCTTGCCAACGACGTCGATTTAGATGGCGACTTCCTGACCATTACCGTGACCGGCGACCCGACTCACGGAACATTAGATCAGGCAAACGACGGTTCATTCGTTTATACGCCCGACGAAAACTTCCACGGCATGGATACGTATACCTATCGGTTGAATGACGGAACCGCCAACTCGAACGAAGCACTCGTGACGATCGTCGTAAATAACATCAACGACCTGCCCAGCGCGGTCGCCGATGACTACACGGTGCCAGTCAATGGAAGTTTAACGGTCAACGCAGCGAACGGTGTACTCGCCAACGATGTGGACTTAGATGGCGATACGTTAACGGCCACGATCACGAACTCGACGAGCCACGGCACGCTGTCACTTCAACCCAACGGATCGTTCACTTATACGCCGTCGGCAGCGTTTCACGGACTCGATACGTTCACCTACAAGGCCGCCGACGGTGTCGGCACATCGGCCGAGACGTTCGTAACGATTGCCGTCGACACCCTACCAACAACGGTCGCCAACAGCTACGGGGTCAACGAAGACGACGTACTGACGATCGACGCCGCCGCCGGAGTGCTCAGCGATGATTCGGATGTGGACAACGACGCCTTAACCGCAAGGATCGTGACGGCTCCCACCCACGGTGTCGCCACGATGAGCACGGACGGTTCGTTCCAGTATCAACCGGACGCCAACTTTAACGGGACCGACACCTTTAGCTACGTCGCGAACGACGGCTTCAAAGACTCGATACCAACGGTCGTCACGATCACCGTCTTGCCGCAGAACGACGCCCCTGTAGCCACCGCCGACGGGTTTACGACGCTGGTCAATCAATCGTTGGTGATCAACGCTGCCAACGGAGTGCTCTCGAACGACCATGATGCCGATGGCGATGTGCTGACCGTTGCCCTGGAGAGTTCTCCAACCCACGGAACCGTGGTGTTAAACGGCGATGGTTCGTTTACTTACACGCCGAACAACGGCTTCTCCGGAAGCGATAGCTTTACCTACAAGGCCAGCGACGGATCGCTCACTTCCAACGCAGCGACCGTTACGATAACGGTTTCCCTCGAGGATCTGGTGCGGATTCGGCTCGAAGCGACCAACACGGACGACGTGCCGATCGATACGATCAGTGTTGGCCAAAACTTTTTCGTGAAGGCGTACGTGGAAGACATTCGCCAAGTGCCAAGGGGCGTGTTCGCAGCGTACCTCGATGTCAATTACGATTCAACAATTGCCGCCGTGACCGGGCCGATCGTCTATTCGACCGAGTTCGCGAACGGGCGCAGCGGCAGCACGACGACGCCGGGGCTGATTAATGAAGTGGGGGCCTTCACGCAATCAACACTCGGTGCCGGCGAGAAGTTTCTGTTCCGCGTTCCGTTCGTCGCCAATTCAGTCGGCACCCTCGCGCTCGTCCCTGATCCCGCCGACTCATTTCCCGCCCACGACACATTGCTTCTCGGCATCAACACTGCCGTTCCCCTTTCCCTATTAGACCTCGTCTCCGATTCGCTCAGCGTGACTGCCGCTGCCGGCGAAGGTGAAGCGAGCGGGATGGCTGGCTATTCGGCGAATGCCGATGAGGCATTCGCGAGTGAAGCCGATTGGTTAGTGCCATAAGCAAGTGCGTCCTCCAGACTAATGTGTGGAGTGAGCTTCCAGCTTGCCGAAGCTAGTCAAACACTGGACTTCCAATTTCGCCCTAGTTAGACTGCTTGGGTACGCGCTCGGCATGCATCGTGCTGAACTCGGGTTGTGGTGTCAAGTTTTACTTCCGTCCTCTGACTGGGCTGAAGTGAGCCGCAGGTCGACAGTAGGATCGGAACGACTACTCCGCATGCACACCTTGACCCTCGTCGAGGAACCCTCTGAAATCCTCTCGGATCAGTGACTCGGCGGCGTAGGTGTTTCAGTTCCCGTCGAGGTGCAATATGCGCAACCACGTCTCTGCTGGTTGGTCCCGTCGGTATGCGTGCTCCAACCGGTCACGTTTTCGCCGCCGCAGGTTCGGCCGCCGTCTGTTACTGGAACAACTGGAAGATCGCCGCGTGCTGACGGCCATCGTTTGGGCGACGGACTCAGATGGATTTTGGGACGAGCCGGCTAACTGGTCACCACCGCAAGTGCCGAATTCTTCGGATGACGTCACGGTCGATCGCGGCGCGGCCAACCCGACGATCACGGTTCGCGATAACCGGGAGGTAAACAGTCTCGCGAGCAACGAAGCATTGGTGTTGGCATCCGGCTTATACGACCTCCAGAGCGACGCGAGCGTGTTCGGACTCACCTGCTGTAACTCGTTCGCGAACTCAGGCGTCATTCTCAAGTCTGGTGGATCTGGGTTATCGCGGATCGGCGTGCCGAGTCCAAATCCCGATAATCACGACTTCAACTTCAACCTCACCGGCGGTTCGATCGAGGCGCAAATCGGCACGATTGAACTGAACGCCCCTCGCGGCGACAGTACGGGCGGCACGCTGAACGCTGCAGCCAATAGTCTGATTCGTCTGGCCATCGGTGGTGTTGGAGGATCAACCGCGTCGCTGGAAGGATCTTACACCGGTAGCGGTGATGGGCGAGTCGAGTTGGCAAGCGGGGTTCTTTCGACGACCGGCAATGGAGCAACTTTCAACTTTCCCGATGGATACTTTCACTGGACCGGTGGCGTCGTTTTCGGACCGGGTACGGGCCTGATCAATTCCGGTTTCATCTCGTTGAGCGGTGCTGCCGATCGACGGCTCGCCGGACGGCTCACGAACAACGGAACCATTCGCCACGAAGACGGCGGCAATCTTTTGCTCGACGGTAGCTCGATTCTCACAATTGCCGCGGGCTCGGTGTACGATTTCGCGGGCGATGGCGACATTGGGCCGTCGGGACAGGGAGCAGGGTTTAATTCCTTTGTTCAGCACGAAGGCACACTGCGCAAGTCGGCGGGAACGGGAAACACGTCCGACATCAGCACGCCTGTGAACACCACAGCGACTGCGGTGATGGACGGCCAAGTGGGGCGATTGAAGTTCAGCGGCGGCGGCTTGTGGAACAGCACCACCATCAACGCGGCGGCGAGTGCTGTGGTCGAGATCGCCGGCACGCCGGCTTTCACCGGGACTTTCACCGGGTCGGGCAGTGGGAGTGTTGAATTGAGTGCCGGTGTCAACCCGGCGGACTTTGGTGTCGCCGGAGCGACCACCAACTTGAACTTTCCCCCCGGCCTGTTCCACTGGACCGGCGGCTCGGTCGTTGGTGGCGGCTGTGGTTCGTTTGTCGGCTGCAACATACCGCTTAACAACCTGGGCGAGGTCACGATCGATGGTCCGAATGGCAAGTCGATCTCGGCGAATACCATCATCAACACCGGCACGATCATCTACGCCGGGCCGGGCGAGTTTACCCTCGGCAACGGCAATACGCTCGACAACCGCCCCGGCGGCCTGTTCGAGATCCGCGGCGACCTCCCCCTGCCGCTGGCGGGCGCACCCAATCCCGGCCGGTTCCTCAACGCAGGGCGGTTCCGCAAGTCGGCGGGCGGAGGTGAATCGCTAGTCGAGTCGCGGATCGATAATGCAGCCACCGGCGTGATCGAGGTCGATGCCGGGCGAGTTCGCTTCGTGCGGGGCGGCACCAGTGAAGGGATCATGTTCGACGTGGCGGCCGGAGCCGGTGTCGACCTGGCAGGCGACCACAACAACTCGTTCTTCTTCGGCAATAGCACGTATACGGGCAGCGGCTTGGGAACAGTCGTGCTGACCGGCCAGATCCAGGCGCGGGGATCGGACGCGCCCGTGTTCGACTTTCCGCCGGGGATGTTTCGGTGGAGCGGCGGTTCGACCTTCTGGCGGCTGATCAACAACGGCGAGATCACGATGGACTCGGCCTCTGGCGTCTTCAGCCGTATCCACTTCACCAACAACGGTACGTTCATTCACTCGGGTTCCGGTAACTACGCGCTGAACCCCGACTCGATCTTCGAGAACAACGGGCTCTACGAACTCCGCAGTGACGGCGACGTGGTCGTGCCGAACAGCGCCTCGGCGGGCACGATGCAGTTCGCGAACAGCGGCGTGTTGCGGTAGGCGGGCGGCATCGGGACCAGCGAATTGCGCCTCGACGCTAACAATCCCTGCGGCTGCCAGGATCTGCAATTGAATAACCCCGGTTCGGTCGAAGTCTTGTCGGGCACGCTCGCCATTCACCGGCCGATTGCGCAAGTCACGAACTCGACGCTGACCGACGGCACGTGGCATGTGGGGCCGTTCTCGACGTTGGATTTTGTCTCGACGGACAACATCACGATCAATCAGGCCGATGTGATCCTGGAAGGCACCGCTTCGCGCTTCGCCCGGTTCAACACGCTGGCCGATAACCGGGGCACGTTCGAGTTGCTCGGCGGCCGCGACTTCACGACCGTCGGAAACCTGACCAACTCCGGCGAGCTGGTCATGGGACCGGGCAGCATCCTGACCGTCAACGGTAACTACACCGAAACCGAAACGCAGACAGCCGTCGCCTGGTACCGCGGCGAAAACGACGCGCAGGATTCGATCGGCACGAACCACGGCACACTGCAAGGGACGGTGCCGTTCGCGGAGGGTCAGTTCGGCCAGTCGTTCAGCCTCGACGGCGAGCGAGATTTTGTCAGCGTCGGCAATCCGGAAGCCCTCCGGCTGCAGAACTTCACCATTTCGGCCTGGGTGAAACGCGACGACCTGTCGAAATCAGGCGGAATCTTTCTGTACGGCCAGAGCGGCTACGGATTCGGCATCCAGCCCAGCGGGGCTCTGTTTTTGACGCAGATCGGAATCAATCACGTCGAGACGTCATCCGTGCGCGTGACGGATACCGACTTCCATCACGTCGCGGTGAGCAAGTCAGGCGGCATCGTGACGTTTTACGTGGACGGCGTGCCGGAGACGATCGTGGGCTACAATCCGACGTTTAACTTCTTCACGAACGCCGCGATCGGCACACGAACGGACAGCAACGACCCGGCCTTCATCGGCCAGATCGACGAAGTGGCGATCTTCAACCGGCCGCTCGACCGATCCGAGGTCGCGGCCTTGATGAATACCAACGATGTCGCCAGCGTCGGCGGCAGCCGACCGCAAGTGATCGTCGGAATCAGCGGCCGCCCGCGGAGCGGACAGTTCGGCCA
>CAUJKL010000926.1 GCA_963204995.1 Planctomycetota bacterium
TTCCGCCAGATCGCGCGGCAGACGGTGAACACAACAAAGGGCTTGCCTGCCAAAAGCCGGCGCGAGGATTCTGATTTGAGAAACGAGACAACTGGCATCGCGGGATTTAGCCACCACGTCGGCGAGCCAATGCAAATCAGATCGAACTCGCCATTCACGACGTCTTCGGGAACGTAGATCTTGCCCGTCTTGCCTCTCAATTGGGGCAGGAACCAGCGCATCAACTTCGGCCAAAACGGCCTGAATGGAAACTCGATGCGATAGCGCTCGTCGATGAACTCAATGGCGCACTCGTGAGCCTCCCAGCCTTGTTCGCGAAACACTTCCGCCATTGCGGACGACACTCGGCGCGTCTGGTTCGTGAATGTGTAGTACAGCAATAAGACACGTGGCTTCATGAAGATTTCCGCATTCTGGAACGCTGAAGACAGTCCTTGAGTTCATCGACGACGACACTTGCACCGCGACCGCGAAGCATCCCGTAATGGGTTCCCGGAATCCAGTGTACCTCGATTCCGCCTTGAGCAATTCGCTGCCAGAAGCGGCCGACCAGTTTCAGGTTGAGCAAACGCACTTGCGACAGCGTTGCACGAAAGTAGGTAATGCGACCGGGATATGGCTCGACGCGGTGCTCGCGAGTGACGGCGGTGTGCGTTCGCAGCCCTTCGTCCATCACGGTGTGGAACAATCGCGTCACGAGCCGTGAGCGCAACCGCCGCACCACTCTGATCAACCCCGTGCGAACGCAAAACCAATAGTTGGCTGCATAGAACCAATCCAACCAAAACGGAACATGGGAAGGAGGATCAAAGATGACGAGCAACGAAACTTCGCTCCCCTGGCGTTTGAGTTCGCGAGCCAACTCGATCGCCACGATCGCCCCAGCCGAATAACCTGCAATCTGATACGGCCCGTCTGGTTGAACTTGCTTGATTTCCGCCAGATACGCGGAAACGAGGCGGTAGATCGACGTCTGCCGAATCGTTTTGACTTGCTTGGCGCTCGCTGGTTGCAAGCCGTAAACCGGCTGGTCAGTTCCGAGTGCAGCCGCAATATCTTGAAACGCCAAGAGATCTCCGTAACCTGCTGGCACAAAGAACAACGGCGTCCTATGGCCCTTGGGTTGTAGCGGCACCAGTTGAGCTTTCGGAACATCGATTTCCAAATCGGCCAGTGTCGTACCCGACGGCTGCTGGCAATGACTCGGTGCCTGCTGATCCTCGTGAACGAACGCCGCGATGTCATCCACCGAGCGACGCATACGGAGCGGATTGAGCGACAGTTCATATCCCAGAGCATCTCCAAGACGCGTCCGCAGTTCGATCGCCATCAGAGAATCCATTCCAAGTTCCGACAACGGTCGACTCGACTCGATGAACTTCGGATCGAGACGCATCACTCGCGCGGCGTGTTCACGAATCAAGGCGGCCAATTCCCGTTCGTCACGTACGCCGTTTGCTGTGCCGATCGCCGATGTCTGCGACATTGGGCTGATGACAGAATCAACAGACGTCGGCCACTCACTTGCTATGGCTAACGGCTCTGTCGTCCTTGTGGTAACTGAAACGCTGCGGTCGCTCGCAGTGCCACTCTGTGCCAGATAGAGGTTGTTGTGAGAAGTGTCTTTGGATTGCGAATCGTTAAAACAGACAACATCTTCAAAGCCAGTCTCGGCCAACACATCTCGCCAGCCGTCGGGCGGCAGGAGCGGATAGTCGCGGCGCAGCTCGCGATCCTCGAAGTTCCACCAACCGTCAATCATGGTAAACAACATGTCACCCCACAGCGGCGGGTTATAGCATTCAAGCAGCATTAACCAACCGTTGGGCTTCAAGAACTGCCGCACGTGAGTCAGCGTATCGTGGAGCCGTGGTGTTGCATGCAGCACATTGGCAGCCACGACGACATCGAAGGAACCGAGTGCAATGTTTTGGTGATGCGGTGACTTGCTGATGTCGAGCAGGTCGGTCTTCAAGAATGGAAACTCTTGGAATCGCTCCTTGGCGGCATGCAGAAACAGCGGCGACAGATCCGTGAACAAGTAATCGCTTCGGTCACGCGGCAACTGCGGCAACAGGTGCATTGTCAAACCACCAGTGCCCGCTCCGACTTCGAGAATGCGAAGTTCTTGGCCCGTTGGGAGAGCAGCGACCAACTCACGAAGCACTTCGCTGGCCAGACGATTGTAACCGGCAAGCAGCTTCGCTTCGCTGTAAAAGTGTGCCGCTTTGTCGGTAGCTCCGGAAGGAAAGAGGATCGTCAGTGGTTCAATCTCGTCCCGCCAAATCGACGCCAAAGCGGTTCCCGCGCGGCGGAGAAAGTCGCACTCTGGACCTTCGTACTCGCGTTCGAGATCGGCGAGCAATTCCGCCGCGGTATCTTCAGGCTCCGGTTTCAGCACCCAGTACGCTTGATCGCGATCCTCCAAGTAGCCACGTTCGACCAACCGACTGAGCACGCGATGAGCTTTCGGAAAGTGTCGATCAGGAACACGAACCGCCAACTCGGATTGAGAAAAGCTTGCCCCAACATGCCAGCTAAAACCAAGCTGCTTTACCGTCGCGATCACGAAACGGATGGCAATCTCGTCCAGCCGGGGTGTCAATGCTCGCAACTCGTCTTCTAACCCAAACTGCAGGTGGTCAACCTTGGCGGCGATCGCGGATGGACTCGGAAACTGCGAATCGGTTTGGCCAGTTCGCGAAAGAGGAAACGACTGCCGCTGAAACGCGTAGGTCGGGAGCGAGACTCGCGACCGAGCGTATGGCTTGTGAAAGCCGGACCAGTCAACGTCGACTCCGCGCACATACAACTCGCCGAGACTGTGGAGCATCGTTTCGTTGGCGTCATGTCCCTTCGACAACGACGGCAGCCAGCATGTCGGCGTGCGGCGATCCGTCAGACAACCCATCCCCATTGCGAGCAAGTTCGGGTTGGGGCCAATCTCGACGAACGTCTGGCAACCGGTCGCCAAAAGCGTCTTCATGCCGTCCGCGAATCGCACCGGAGCTCGAATATGCCGCGCCCAATACTCGCCGCAAGCGATCTCTTCACTGGCGACTTGCCCCGAGATATTTGAGATCAAAGCCACTCTGGGCAAATGGAACTCAAGCTGATCGGCCACCGCTCGAAACGGACCCAAACTTGGTTCGACGAGGGCCGAGTGTCCGGCGGTTCGAGTATTCAGCGGCTTGGTATCGACTCCCTCGGCTTCAAATCTTGCGGCAACCGCCCGCACGGCATCCGCTGTGCCGGAGATCACCGTCGTTTCCGGGCCATTGATCGCGGCGATGGAGACGCGATCGCCCCAGGGTGCAATCGCCTCGGCGACACGCGTTTCGTCTGCCAGGATCACAACCATCGCGCCGTCTTGTCGCAGGGTCTGCCCGAGCTTGCCGCGAGTCGCCGTCAAGGTCATCCCTGCCTCTAAGCTGAACACACCAGCCGCACAAGCTGCAGCGTATTCTCCGAGACTGTGCCCCAGGACCGCCTTGGGTTGAACTCCCCACGACTTCCACAATTCGGCCAACGCATACTCCAACGCAAAGATCGCCGGTTGCGCGTAAAGGGTCTCGTCCAACAGTTCATCAACGCCCGTTGGTTCAGAATACAGCGCCTCGGTCAAAGAAATGTCCGACTCGTGTCGCAGCAGTTCTGCACAGCGATCGATCGCGGCGCGGAACACGGGGCGAGATTCGTAAAGCTGCCGCCCCATCCCGACGTACTGTGAACCTTGCCCCGTGAACAGAAACGCAATCGACGGGACACTCGCCTCTTGTGCCTTCCAGCGATCGCCGGTCAGGACTCCAGAAGTATCCGCACCCGTGGAGTAATCTCGCAACTTGCGGAGAAGTTCCTCGCGAGATTCGGCGACCACGGCGATCCGATATGGGAAGTGATCGCGCGTCGTGGCGGCGCTGAAACAAATACCTTCGATCCGCAGTTCGGCGTGAGTCGTAATGTGCCGGCAGTAGTCGGCTGCAAGTGCTTTGAGCGCTGCGTCGCTCTTGGCGGAGAGAGGGAACAAGTGCAATGGACACGTTGAGTTCTCCGTGCGGGTCAGCGAGCCAGACTCGACACGCTCCGCTTCAAGTTTCACCGTTTCTGCCGCTTCGACGATAACATGGACGTTCGTTCCGCTGACGCCAAAGGAACTGACGGCCGCCAACTTCGGTTGTTCGGATTGCGGCCAAGGCGTCACGGCTGTCGGTATCTCGATGGCCATCTTCTCCCAGGCAATGTGCGGGTTCGGCGTATGAAAGTGCAAATGCGGTGCGATCTCGCCCTGCTGAAGCATGAGCACAACCTTTTGCAGTCCCGCGATCCCGGCTGCCGCCTCGAGATGCCCGATGTTCGTTTTGACCGATCCAATACGAAGCGGCGAGGCGGCACTTCGGCCTTCTCCATAGACGCGATACAGCGAATCCACCTCAATCGGATCTCCCAGCGAAGTTCCCGGGCCGTGTGCTTCAACATACGCCACATCGCGACCAGCGAGATTCGCCTTGCGAAGCACTTTGCGGTGCAATTTCTCTTGAGCCAAGCCATTGGGAGCAGCCAAACCGTTACTCGCTCCATCGTGATTCGCGACCGCAGCCCGAATCGTCGCCCGGATCACGTCGCCGTCGCGGACCGCATCGCTCAATCGCTTGAGCACGACCATGCCGCAACCTTCGCCACGAACGTAGCCGTCGGCGGCCGCATCAAATGTCTTGCAACGGCCGTCGGGAGCGAGCGCCGTCGACTTGCAGTAGGCCACCGTTGGCACCGGCGAGAGCATGAGATGCACACCGCCCGCGATGGCCAAATCCGCTTCGCCAGCCTGTAACGACTGGCAAGCTTGTTGAACGGCCATCAGCGATGAAGAGCAGGCTGTATCGAGTTGCACCGCCGGGCCGTGCAGCCCCAAGACGTACGCGATTCGTCCCGCCGCCACACTGCGCGCGGTCCCCAGCATGTTGTACGAATTCGCACTGGAGGGATCGCTGCCGTCGCAGTGCCACGTCGCGAAATCATCTGAACTCAGGCCAACGAAGACACCAGTATCGCTCTCTTGCAAGCTAGACGGTGCAATGCCGGCATCTTCGAGAGCTTGCCAAGTCACTTCGAGGAGCACTCGCTGTTGCGGATCGATGTCGCTTGCTTCGCGCGGCGTGATCCCAAAGAAGGCGGCATCGAACTCGTCAACCCCGTCCACAAAGGCACCTCGTCGCGTGTACATCTTGCCCGGTGCCGCCGGGTCTGGATCGAAGAAGCGATCGACATCCCACCGGTCGCTGGGGATGTCGGTCACCGCATCCGTACCATCCCGCAACAACTTCCAATACGCCTCTGGAGAATTGGCACCGCCGGGAAAGCGGCAACCCATGCCAATGATCGCGACGGGTTCGTAACCGGGCTTGGGGAGAGTTCGTTTCGCGAGCAGGTCTCCGGAAGTTTCGGCGAATTGCGTTACGGCCACTGAAAAGTAATCGATGATAGCCTTGGGAGTCGGATAGTTGAAGAAGAAGGTGGCGTCGATAGGCCGTTGGAAATGCTTGCTCAGGACCGTCCCAAGCTCCAGCAAGTCCATAGAATCCAAGTCTTGTTCCATCAACGGGCGCGTGAGAGCAAAGGCGTCTTCACGATCCGGCCCCAGAATCGACCGGATAGCCGAGCTGACAACTGCCGAGCAATCGGACACCGGAGCTTTGGCTTCCGGCGCAGACAAAGCAGCCGCTGGC
Source organism: Planctomycetota bacterium (assembly GCA_963204995.1). GTDB lineage: Bacteria > Planctomycetota > Planctomycetia > Pirellulales > Pirellulaceae. The sequence continues at coordinate 5,724 of CAUJKL010000926.1, forward strand.
TTCCGTTTCGCGCGGCGCTGCCGCACGTCGTATCCGATCAGCACGCCGCAACCGTCGTTATCATTGTCAGCTGGCCGATAGCCGGGCAACAGCTTCTTGATTTCCGCTCCGTGAGATTCATGGAACCGCAAGATAGGATCACGGCGTACGCCACTAGCAGCGCGCAGATGGATATACTCCGCCAGCGAAATTTCGGGATTGTGGACGTAATCTCTGCATCGAGTTACGCCGACGACTCGCTCGACGCTACTGGTAACGCTGTATAGCTGTAACACAAACTCGATGAGTTGATCGCCAAGTCCCTGCTGCTGACGATCCGTGGCAACATTGACGGCAATCAGTTGTACAAACCGACCGCTGCGGTCGAACAGTTGCTCCACATTGTCATCGCGCGCCGTGTCGAGACTGAGTGGATCGGCGATCCGCTGCGTGTAGAGCACGCCGACGACTTCGCCGCCGGTTTCGACGACGAACTGCCCCTCGGGATAGCGCTCGATGCGAAGCGCCAATGTCGCCCTGGTTGCACGCAATCCGTCGGGCCAGCAATCGGCTTCCAATGCGACAAGGGCGGCAAGGTCATCCGCTCGCGCGTGCCGAATGATGTAAGGGCGCGGTTGAAACCGGCTGAGCGTGATGCGAGTGAACGGCAGCACCTTGGGGTAGCGTCTGAGCGAGTCCGGATCAGGCAACAGCCCTGCCTCGGCGGCAGCCATCAGGAATTGATCGGGCTCGACCAACAACTGACCTGAAAATCCATGAAAGGCGTCGTAATGCAGGTTTTCGCTTTGGTCGAGGAATTCGTTTGCCGCGCTAGGCGGCAGCGAATGGACCTCCAACGTAATCAGGCCGAAACGAGTCGTGATTGCCGACCAGCGGTGAAGATACTCGACAAGACTTTGCACGACGTCAGCCGAGTCCAGCCGCGTTCCGTCCCTGCGAGTGTAAACGCCCGCGCCAGCAAATGACTGGTGTTGCCGCGAGGCTTCTTCATCGTCCGGCAGTTGAAACGGACGATCGTGATCTAGGAATGAACGAACGTGCAGAATGCTCTCTAGATCCGTGATGCCACGTTCCGACAGGTCATTCAGCAACCGCTGCGGGTCGCCGATGTCACCTGGCAGCACGACATGCGGCAAGCCCGCCAGCGTGCTAGCGGCGGCGGCAAGCGACTATTCGTTGAAGTCGACGCCAATCAATGTGATCGGGAATTCATTCAACACTTTGCCGCGTTCGGATTCGTCGCGGATCTTCTCGTAGATCCGTTTCAACAGCGTGCCGTCGCCGCATCCCATGTCCGCTACGTAGTTGGGTTGCTCGTCGAAGGGCCGGCGATTGAAGATATCGACAACGATCTCTTCCAAGTCGGTGAAGAACCGTTCGTGTTGGAACCCGCTCGCGGCGACATTCAAGCTGCGATCCACATGCGACTCGTGACCATGCTCGTCGCGTGCGAAGACCGCCGCCGCATCGCCAAATAACAGCTGATCCATTTGCGCCAACATGGGACGATACGACGCGACCATGCCGGTGATCGGAATCCGATCCAACAAGCTCCGCCCTAGTTCCGTCAGCTGCAACTCGCGCTCACGCGTCGCCCAGCCGTGGGCGACGAAGAGCGTTGCAATCCGTTCGTTGTCGAGCTGGGGCGATTGCCGCAGCGAAAGAAGAAGTGGAATGAAGAAGGCACCGTCGACCATGTCGGCGAAACGCTCGTCCTGAATCCCCCATCGGTTCGCCGACTGGTCCACAAGTTCTGCTAACCGATCGCCACCCAGGCTGCTCACCCAATTCTCTCTGATCGGCATATCGAACAGCGGCAGCAGTTGCGCGGGAACGAGATGGTGCATGCGCGCCGCTTCTGTCAGCCGAATGCCTTCGTGTTCGTCAAACCGACACCAACCCAGTGATTCGAG
>CAUJKL010000927.1 GCA_963204995.1 Planctomycetota bacterium
TGGCAACCGGAGCTCTGATCGCTCACGGGCTGACCGAGTCGATCGGCCTGGCCCACTATCGTTACGACCCGACAAAGTCGGACGAAGATCTGTTCGAGCAAGGGTATAACCGCATCTACGATACGCTGGAGATGGAAGCCAATCTCAATGATGTCGAGCGGCTGGTGCGGGCAGTGCTGACGGAAACCAAGCCAGAGGGCGGCGTCTGGTCGTCGGCACGACTCTGTCACGCCTTAGGAAAGAAGTTAAACGAATTGGCCGAAGGCCCTGGGATCTTGCGAAGTGCTTTCGAACAGAAGGTGCCGGTCTTCATTCCGGCCTTCACCGATAGCGAGATGGGCCTCGACGTGTCAACTTGGGCGATGGCCTGTGCCTTGCGTGCTGCAGGAACTGACCCCGCGACGCTTCAGCCGGACGAGATCTTCCAATCGGTCCCCGCCTTCAATTCGTTCCTCGACCTGCAACAGTACGCCAGATTCATCGGCACCGCCGAGGAATTGGGCATCATCACGATCGGCGGCGGCGTGCCGCGCAACTGGTCTCAACAAGTTGGTCCGTACTACGACATCACCAACGCGCGACTAGGCGCGAAGCTGTCCGCACCACGTTTCAAATACGGAGTGCGAATCTGTCCCGAGCCGGTTCATTGGGGCGGTCTGTCCGGCTGCACCTATTCAGAAGGTGTCAGTTGGGGCAAGTTCGTTTCGCCGATTGAAGGCGGTCGCTACGCCGAAGTGTACGCCGACGCGACCGTGGTGTGGCCGCTGCTTATGAAAGCCGTGTTTGACGAACTCGGTGCGTGATCGTCACATGCGTTGACGACTCTTGGCCATACTCTCCGTGAGAGCGAGTTACGCGGGGGCTATTGCTTCCAGTGAATCATGACGGAGGCCTCCGGCAATCTTCGTTCTTGACCGGTTTTCACGTCCAGCAGGCGAAGCTTCAATTCGGCGAGGTTTTCTTGCCCTGGCTTCGGATACAGGGTCCCCATCAGCACGTGGGTTGCTCCGATTCGCTTGCCAATGTCCTCGGAACTAAACGGATCACTACCAGGGCGCGCTAATTCCTGACTGATCCGATATAAGTCTTCGACACTGGCAACCAACGGTATTTGAAAGTCCGCGTTGATGCACATCGAAATGTCTTCGGCGAGACTGCGTGACCGCCCAGACCACACGTTCCTCGCTCCAGGTGACGCCGCTGGGTCGACGGTCGGTGGGTAGACTACCAGATGAACGCGTTTCCGTTCATAGGGAAACACGATATCGTCCATCGCAACCGTCATGTCCGCCGGCACGAGCGCCTTCCAGAGGCGATACTTATCGTTGAAGACGGTAACCTTGATGATTCCAGAAGTGCCCGAAAACAAATCATCCTCGCCTGTCTTCGTCACCATCAAATAGGTTCCCGATGCAACGCCATCGCTCGGGCCTAGATCTACGGCGCTTTCGCTTCCCCGCACGCCCTTAACTTTCCCCGAGTTCGTGTAAAGTGCCGCTGCGGCACTATAGGCCGCCGAGAGCACAGCGTCGTCTTTGGAAGTGAGGCTTTTCAACGGCAGCGTCTCGATCTCCTTGATCGCATCCTTGGCGACTCGGGTTGGCTCCAAACTGTCCAATTCCCGATAGATGATCGGATCGCTATTGGCATCGATCAGTTGCACGATCTTGAATCCGCCACCCCGCAAGCCTCCGGGCACCTTCGTTGGGACCAGATGTATCCGCACGAGTGGACCATCACCGATCAAGGGTAGTGGAGACGCGTATGTCTCGTCGGTGCGATAGACATCCTCGGCGGAGATCGTCAGGGGCGGCAGCGGGGTGTCCAAAGCCGTGACCAACTTCTTGTTGACTGGATCTGGGCGGAGTTCCTTCAAGGTTGTCAGCGCGGTGGCCTGACCTTGCCGCAGATCGAAGCTCAACTCCGTGACAAGGATATGCGTGACACCTTCGGCGGAGGCAGCGGAATAGTACGCTGGTGCCAGCTCGACGTAATCCGCTCCGTTGTCCAGCTGCAACGGAACCCCGACCTTGGAGAGTTCGCGAGCGACATCGGATCGCAAGTTCTTACTCCATCGCTCGAATGCCAAGAACCAACCGACGTCCGTGCCGACGAACTCGCGTTGGGTACGCACAACTTCCCAGAAGTTCCCCAGTGAGAGATATCCTGTGCGATGCTCGATCAGCTGCTTCTGTGCGTCGATGTCCGCGTTTCTCAACATCACCAACGGAGCGGTCTTAGGCCGAGTTCGATCACCGGTCGCAGACGCGAACACTTTTCTTGCCACTTCAAAAGCGATGACCTGGCTGGGCGGAAGTCGGCGGAAACATTCGTCTTCTTCTAAGACTTCGAAGGAACCCGGCAAACGGTCATCGACCGCGATGACTTTCGGCGGGTCGAACAGCGGTCGGAAGGCGATCGGCTGCTGCTGGCCGAGCAACGTATTGAGGTCTGCGGTCTGGTCGATCAAACCGAATTCACGGCGTTGATTTCCATCCATGCTGACGAACGTCGCGTACTTGCCGGAAAAGTCGCGTTCGGGAAGCGGGCTCGTGGAATCGGGTTCGAGCATCGCGTAATCGAACGAGCCGAGCGGGGCGATCGTCACAGACTGTGGCATCGGGGAGGTCTTGTCGATCCGTGCAAGTTTCGCGTTGAGCAGCGCGACTCTGCCTCCGCTCGTGAGTTCAGCGTCCACCACGAGTTGAAGATCACCGACGTTCGCGTCGCCAGCACGGTTTAAAGTCTTGATTCGAAGAACGCCCGTCAGATAGCCGCCAACTTCGCTGCTCAGCCTTTCCAGTTCCGTGCGGATATGACGCTTATGTTCGTCATCGACATCGACGCTCGTAGCAGTCGGTTCTTCAAATGGGTCGGCGATGCCGTCAAACACTAATTGCTTTTGAGTATCGCTTCGGTGAACGGGAAAGACCCAATCGCCTTCTTGAAATGTCAGATTGCCCTGTGCGGTTAGTTCGATTTTGAAATTCGACGCAACCTCGACAGTGGCCGTTCCAACTTCCCGGTATTGCAAGGACAGCGGTCCCTGCTCACCCTCCCGCCGTTCCATGACCCGCACGACATGGAACAAGTCGCCCTTGGACACATCGTCGTTGGACGTGATACTTGTTATTTCGACCGATCGAACTTGATCGGGGTCGGAAATAACGCAAGTCGCGTTTGGCAACAACATCCGGTTAACGGTCTGCGAGACAAGCCGCCCAACCCAATCGTAGCGGTCGTTGGATCCGATCCCCAGATTTTTGGTGATGACTTGGATTTGTTCGCGAGGGAGCCTGCGTTCATCGATGCTGCCGTCCGCGGTCGCACACCGGAACTGCACTTCGCTACCCCGGTCGTTATCAAAGACAAAGCCCAGCAGTGGCGGCCCGGTTTTGTCTGCGCGACAGAACGCCAGCGACTCGCCTTTCCTGACCAAGGGCCAGCGTTCCACCCTGGCAACTTCGATCCTGGGGTTCACGGTAACGCGCAACGGCGAGGATTGCGCCAGCAGCTGATCACCCGGCCCAGTCACTTGGACCGTGATCTGTAGATCCGGCGGTTCGGGCAGGACGGGCGCCGTGAAGGTCGCACCCCGGTCATCGCCTCGGAGCAAGTCAGGTTTCTCTTCGCCGTTAACCAACCAGCGATATTGAAGCTCCGATGCTTCGACGCGTTGGGAAGTCGTTGCCAGCACGAATGAAATCACTTCCTCCGACTCGACTGCATAATCGCTCTCCCCTTGCACCTCGACCGAGATGCTCGGGTCCAGCTTTGCTCCCCAACTTGGAGAAAGCCCAAGGAGAGTCGTCTCGAGTTGGGAGTTCTTGAAAAACGCAGCCCGCAGCCCGGATCTCGCATCGCGACTCGCGAACGCGAGGCCACCGAGCAAGCACAGCACAAGCAAGCCCGCGATTCCGATCATGCCTTTCTGGGCTCGTGACGGGAGCGAGGTGAAGGATCGCCAACGATGCGACGTGTTAGCCTGCGCGGCGCGAGTTTCCGCCAACTGTTGCTGCGTTTGCAGTAGCTCCGTACGTTGCTCTAACAGGCCGGCGGGCGAGGCGATCTCCACGGGCAATTCGACCAACGCGCGACCGAGTTCCCGTTGCTTCTCGGCGTGCTTCGATTCGAGCCCAGCCAGCTCTCGACTCTCCTCGGTGGTCAGTTTGCGGCGACTGATCTGCTTGGCTGCGGCCCCCAACGCCTGTGTAAAGAGCGCCTGTTTGTCGGCACCGAGTTCGCCGCGACGACGTTGTCGTTCTTCATTCGCCGTAACAACTTCGTGGAGCGAGTCCGCCAACCGATTGACACGTTCCTCTTGCAAGTTGAGTCGTTGTGGGTCCGCACTCATCGATTAGTCTCCCGTTTATATCGTTGACGATCCTCGGTCTGTTTCTTCTTGGTCACGTTATCCCATTCGTCATCCTGCCAGGTCGGGTTCGGAGATTTCCGCCCCGAACAAATTCTCGAACTTGGGGCACAGCCTCTCGGCTCTCGCGCCGAGTTGTGACACTGGCTTGCTGCGCCGTAGTCGATCGATCTCGGCCTCCAAATCCGCCGGAGCACGCCAGTCTCCATCCGCACATACCAGTGCCAAGCCCAAGGCCTGTCGGGCACGCTGATAGTTCTGATTCAGCGTTTCGAGTTCCTGCTTCTGTTTGGCCGTTATGCCGCCGCGTAACTGAGCGGTCAGCGTTCCAAGGGCAGCGGAGACGCCGGTGGCTTCATCAAGTCCGAGTTCATGTCGTTTGTCGGTTACTGCCTGTTCGTGACTCTGGAGCGTGGCCAGCCGCTGCTGGACATGGTCCGCGAGACGAGTCTTGGGCTCGGTTAAGACCGCCGCACCTGCTTGTCCCAGGGCCAGGTTCTCCTTCGAGTCCCTCAGCTTTTCAAGCCGAGCCCGCAAGCCCATCGCATCGAGCAGCGACTCGTCGGCACCTAGCAACACAATCCCTAGATCCTTGATGGCTTGCTCACGCTTTGCAGCCAACGATGCCAGTTGCTGTTTCTGTTCCGGAGTCAGTTTCAACTTGCCGATCACCGAGCCCACGCCGCCGAGTATCTTCGTCAGGCCGCTCCCCGATCGCTCCAATCCGAATTCGTGACGCCGGGATTGCAGTTTGTCGGCTGCCTCCTGGAGCTGTTGGTATCTGGCGGCAATCGTAGGGGGTAGGGCTTCGCCATGGTCCGGCAACACCGCTTCGGCGGCTCGTCCAATTTCCAACACGTCGCGATGGTCTCGCAGCTTACGGGCCTTTTCTTCTAGCCCGATTTCCCGCAGCTCTTCCTGTGACAAGCTGGCCAACGCAAGTCCAAGCTCCCGCATCGCCAACACCTGTTTACTGACAATCGCATCTAGCTCGGCCTGCTGTTGCCCGGAAAGCGACTTTCCACGTAATGCCGACGTGGCGGCGGAAAATGCTTGGGAGAATCCGGTTCGCCCGTCCGGACCAAGATCACGATCGCAAGCTTGCAATTGCTGATTGGTTTCCGCCACGGATCGATACGCGGCTCGCACCGCGAGCGGCAACGAAGCTTCGCTGTCCGCCAAAGCTTCTTCGGCGACTTCGCCCAACATCGCGATCTCCTTGGACTGCCTGATCTCGGCAACCGGTTGATCCAACTCGACTTGACGTAAGATGTCGGGCGAGGTCTTCAGCAACATCAGCGCCAGATTCCGCAGGGCTTGCTGGTATCGCGTGTCGAGCGATTCGAGTTCCTGCCGTTGAGTCACGGTCAATCGCGTTCCGATCACTCCCGCAGCGGCGTCCAGTGCCTGCTTAATGCCACGATCTTCCTCTTGACCGTGCTCGTGCCGCCAGGCGTGAATCTCGGCCGCTATTTCCGCCGACTCGGACAATGCGTCGCGGACGAGGTCTGGAAGATCCTCGACATGCTGAGGCAAGACTGGCTCGGCCTGCTTGCCGAACTCCAAGGCCCGCTTCTCGATTCGCTTTTCCAACGCGATCGCCTTCGGACCGTAGCGTTGACGCACCCACCACACGCGCGGCGCGTGGAACAGAAACAGCGCCAGCTGAGCGGGAAACCACAGCAGATTCGCGAAGCCCTTGACGATGGCCAAGGCGACGTTATGCACCGGCGAGTCATTTGCAAACCATGCCAACCCAAGCATCATGATCATGGGCACCAGTGACGCATACTTGGCAAGAATCGCCACGAACAGACCGACGGCGGAACTGGCCAACCTCTCGGTCAACCAGTTCGGCAGATAGGGAAACCAATAGGAACCCGGCACCACGAACAACAGCAAGAGCAAAACCGTCATCGGCGGCCAGATCAAATAGCTCGCGAAGGCGAGCCAGCCCGAGTTGATCGTTCGCACGATTACTCGTCCGACCGCACCGACAGCGAGCATAACGGCACAGATGATCACACAACCAAGGGCCGGCCTGATAAACCAGTCGGCCTTGTCGTACAGATTCGCACGCATCGCCACTAGCAACTCTGCCCCCAACGCGGCCACCGCGAGAAACAACAACGCCGCCCAGATGGCCCCAGTTCCGAAACGTCTCGCGAGGGGCGGTGCCGGCTCGACGGTGGCGGAATCGGATATCTCGGCGCTCGTCGCCTGAGCTGCCTCCGCCGCGGCCGCCATCACCCCCGCGACCTGGATCGCCCCACCGCACTTCGGACACTTCAGCGATTTACCAACCGCCTGGCGCGGAGCGCGGTAAGAAGCACTACAATGTGGGCACTGGAAAGAGATCCCTCGATCGTGATCCTGTTTGTCATCGGACATGTTATGGACGCCCTGCAAGAAGCTTTGTTAGTCTTGGCGCAAACCATGCGAACTTTGTGCAGAAGTTTTTTCATCGCCTGCCGCGAGCCCGGCTTACGATGACAGAAACGCCACCAGAACTTGGGCCTTGGGAACAATCCGTCGTCGCTTATTTGCGTCGGATCGCCGAACGTGCCCTCACGCACGAAGCGCCCGGCCATTCCTTGCAACCGACGCTGCTGGTCAACGAAGCTTATCTCTATTTGTTGAAGCAGCGGAACATCCGCGCGGAGGACAGTGTGCAAGTGAAAGCGGTGGGGGCCACGTTCATTCGTCGGTTCCTGGTGGACCGTGCTCGGCGTCGCAACGCAAAAAAACGTGGTGGCTTAGCCGGACGCGGCATGCCATTGCACATTTCTGTCGCGGATAGCGCCAATACTCTTGATCTCGTGGATTTGAACGACGCGTTGGAGGCACTGGCGCGTGAGGACTCGCGGGCCGCGCAAGTCGTCGAGCTTAGATTCTTTGGCGGCCTGACGGGTAACGAAATCGCCGACGAGTTAGGGATCTCATTACGGACGGTCAACACGGATTGGCAATTCGCCAAGGCTTGGCTCTATCGCGTGATGGGAGACTTGTCCGACACGATCAAGAGTTAAGCATGAGCAACGACCGGTTCCATCGCCTCCGAACGCTATTCATGGAAGCGTTGGAGATACCCACCGAGCGCCAGGAACCGTGGCTGAAGGCGCGGTGCGGAGAAGACGCCGAGTTGTTTGTCGAGATCCGCTCGCTCCTCGAACAAACGAACCGCGAGGATGATCCGCTCGAAGCTGGCTTGTCCCGAATCCTGGCGGCCGAGTCCATCGCGGACAGCCATGTCTCCGAACTGGTATCGCGACTCACCGATCACCCACTCGCGCAAGCTAGATCCGAGTTGCCCGAGACGACACTGAGCAACGATGAGTTCTACAGCGCACTGGCTGGCATCGATGTCTTGTCAGCCGACGAATTGAGAACCTGGGCCGAGTCGCGTGATTCGCGAGCCACCCAGGACGACTCCAAATTGCTCGCCGAACAGTTGGTGATCGACGGGATCTTGACAACGTATCAGGCGGCGATTGTGTTAGAAGGTAAGAGCGAAAACCTGTTGATCGACAAGTATCTCATTCTGGACTTGTTGGACGCTGGTGGGATGGGGATCGTGTTCAAGGCGATCCACCGACCGATGGATCGGGTTGTGGCTCTCAAGCTGCTCCTCCAGTCGCCGTTCGATTCGCCCCAGCGAGTTCAACGCTTCCGCCGCGAGGTTCGAACCGTCGCGACGTTGGTGCATCCGAACATCGTGACGGCCTTCGACGCCGACGAATCGAACGGCATGCACTTTCTCGTGATGGAATACGTGGAAGGAAGTGACTTGCACAAATTGGTCCGCGACCACGGGCCTCTGAGCGTCGAGCATGCGATCGACTGCATCCTGCAAGCGGCGCGAGGCCTGAAGCATGCACACGACAAGGGCATCGTCCACCGCGACATCAAGCCAAGTAACCTGATGCTCTCTCGCACAAATATCGTCAAGCTATTGGACCTCGGCTTGGCCTGGGTCAATGACGCTCCGCGAAATGCGAGCGAGGCGATGAGGGAAGACCAGCAACGTGCCGCTCAACTCAGGCAGCCGATCGGCCCTTCTCTAACGGAAGTGGGAACACTACTGGGAACCGTCGCGTACATGGCACCCGAACAAGCGTCTGACTCGCAAGATGTCGATGGTCGTACGGATATCTATGGACTTGGCTGCACCTTGTACTACTTGCTCACGGGTGAAACTGTGTTCGGCGGGACGACCGTTTCCGAGATCGTCGAAAATCACCGGCACGCGCCGATTCCGCATCTGCGTCGATTGCGTCGCGACACGCCAGATCAACTAGTCGCCGCGTTCGAACGGATGGTCGCCAAGTCACCAAGCGCCAGATTCCAATCGATCGGTGAAGCCATCAGCGCCTTGGAGGCTTGTGCGGCCGCAAACCCAGTAGAAGAAACAACCGACCTCGCGGATCGAACGATCGCCGGTTCTAGATCCACAAGTGACACATCCCCAGCCTCGCGACGAACGAGCCCGATGCGAGGTCGACTTAGCGGCATCATCGCCGCGACTGCCTTCTTGGTTGGTGTGTGTGCGATCATTGGGTTCCTAGCACTCAATCGCTCCGACCATCTGGAAAGCGAACAGGGCTCGAGCCGCGCCGAACCTAGTTCTGACCTCGAGTCGAATGTACAACCAGAAACGGTGCCCCCATCGTCGCCGGAGACGGATCGGGGGCTGGTGAGGACACTCGCGGTTCACGAAGCCGGAATCAACGACATCCAAATATCGCCGGACGGTCGGTACATCGCGTCCGCGGCGGACGGTGAGAATAACGTGTTGATCATCTGGGATCGCACGAACGGTAAGATCTGTCACACGCTTCCTCCCGAGCAAGTCCAGAGCTTGCGATCTTTGTTGTGGTCCCCCGACAGCTTGCAGCTCTTGGTGTGTGGCTCGACCATTAACCGCATCCACATAGAAGATTTCAAGACAGAGACGGTCGCCTCGCCGCGGCAAATCGAACAAGTGATGTGGCTCTCGGGCAGCGATCGCTTCGCGGCCTGGACGCGACATTATCTGTGCATCTACCGCACAGACACCTTAGAGCGAGTTTATGACTTCCCAAATGTTAAGACCGTGGGCAGGCAGTGCTTCGACGTTTTTCCTGACGCCACGCGGATTGTGTTTTCAAACGACGCGAATGAACTCAGCACGATTAACATCGCCGACGGCACCATCACATCGACCGGATTGGTCATGCCGATTCGTCCAATTCAGTTGCGGCTCGTACCGGGACGAGAAGATATGGTCTTGGTGGCGGGAGGTTTAGGAACGCTTGAACTTTATGATCTCCAACGTCAGAAACTCGTGCGCGCGTTTCCAGGACACAACGACAATGTTTCATCGATCGATCTGTTTGCGAACGGTCGGTTCGCGGCCAGTGGAAGTCCTGACAACACGATCCGAATTTGGGACATCGATACGGGGGTGGAGGTACACAGATTTACCGCTTCTTCACAATGGTGCGTGGCGAGAATCGACATTTCTCCTGACGAACGGTTCATCTTTTCTGGTGGAGGGCAGTACCACCACTATGACGGACGTGCGGGGGGGCGTTTCGTTCACAACAACGCGGTACGCATGTGGCAACTGCCGGAGGAGTTCGCTCGACTACTTCGCGGAGATTGATTAAACTGCGCCCTCTCAAGTTCCAGTCTCGCACTTTATTGCAGTGCTCCGACTTATGGGAATTTTCGATTTCCCAGAGACTTCGGGAGACTTTCTAATCCTGAGTGCCCGCACTTTGCTTCCAACACCGTGAACTTGCCTATCGATCCTATCTCACCGATTGATGCGACAGAAAAAGCAGTGCCGCCAGGACGGCACCGATGATCGGCCCCATGACGGGAATCGCCGCGTAGCCCCAGTCACTGTCACGTTTGTCTTTAATCGGGAGAAGGCAA
>CAUJKL010000928.1 GCA_963204995.1 Planctomycetota bacterium
CGGCCTTGGCGGTTTGCTCGCGGTCGGATTGCTGGCCGTATCCGGTGAGCGCGATCAAGTAGACATCGTCGTTCTTCTCGCGCACGCGCCGCGCGAGTTCATAGCCGTCTAGCTCGGGCAAGCCAATGTCGATGAGCGCGACGTCCGGCTTTTCAACTTCGATCGCTGTCAGACCGGCGAGTCCATCGCTAGCCGTGAGGACGTCGTAACCGTGAAGTTCTAACAACATCCGTGTCATCTCGCGCACATCGGCATTATCCTCGACGACCAACAGCTTGAGCGACGTTGTATCGGCTGTTTGCTCCGTCCCCCGCTCCGATTCTGTTTTTCGCTTCGAGGCCTTCGTTGTCATCGGCAGCCAAACGGTAAACGTACTGCCTTGTCCCTTGCCATCACTGTGAGCTTCGACTTCGCCGTCGTGCATCTCGACCAGCGTGCGAACCAGCGTCAGGCCGAGACCGAGCCCGCCATCACTGCGAGCCAACGTCCGCTTGCATTGGACAAAGGGATCGAACACTTTCTTCTGGAAGTCGGCGGTCATTCCCACGCCGGTGTCGGTTACGAAAATGAACGCCTTGCCGTCATCGGCAGCCAATCGCAGCTTGATATTGCCGCCATCCGGCGTGTACTTCGCAGCGTTCACCAGCAAGTTGACTTGAATCTGCTGTAGCCGAGCCGCGTCGCCTTCGATCCAGAGCGGTTCGTCGGCGATGTCCACTTCCAACTTGTGCTGATGTTGGGCTATTACCGAGCGAGCGGCTTCGACCGCCGCGCTAGCAGTAGCACGAAGATCGACGACTTCCTTTCGCAGTTCAACCTTGCCCCGCGCAACGCGTGAAACATCGAGCAGATCGTCGAGCAACCTGCTCGTCTGCTCGGACTGGCGACGAATGACGTCGTAAACCTGCTTCAATTCGCCGTCCTGGACATTACGGGTTTGCAACAACTCAGTCGCACCTGAAATCGCAGCCAAAGGATTTCGCAACTCGTGCGACAACATCGCCAGGAACTGATCGCGCTGGCGAACGGCTTCTTTGGCTCGATGTTGGGCCAGCTTCTGTCGCGTGATGTCGGTCAGTATCCCGGCCGTCGCGGTAATTCGTCCGGCGTCGTCCCGCAATGGATAAAGGCTCGCCAGGTAAGTGCGACCCTTTCCCTTACGAGGGATGACTTCTTCGATCTCCACTTCCTTACCGCCCGCACGAACCGCGCGGTCGCGCGACGCCAATCGATCTGCCACGGCACGCGGCAGGAATTCGTAATCTGTCTTGCCAAGCACTTCCTCGGGCTTGCGATCGAGCACTCGCCGGCAACGGCGATTGACCATGATGTACCGGCCTTCGAGATCCTTCACGTAAACGAACGCCGGCGAGTTGTCGAGTACGCCCTGCAGTTGCTGCTGTTTGCCATGTAGCTCGACTTCTGCTTGCTTGATGCTATCGATGTCGATCAGCGTAAGGACGACACCGTCGACATTCGACTTGGACTGATATGGCAGGAGCCGAAGAAAATGCCAGTGTCCCGAACGGTCTTGTGTTTCCTTCTCGAAGGGCATTCCGGTCGTCAGCACCCAGCGCACGTCTTTCATCAGACTGTCGTGCTGAAGATTGTGGGTGAAATGCTCGAACGCACGGCCAATGTCCTGCTCGACGATGTTCAGCAATCCAGCCACGCGGGGCGTGAACTTGCGAATGCATAGATCTTTGTCGAGGAACAGCACGCCGACGTCGGTGCTCGCCAGCAAGTTGTCCATGTCCTCGGTCAACTCCGTCAGCTCGGTGATCTTCCGTTGATACTCGGCGTTGACCGTGTAAAGCTCTTCATTGACGGAGTGCAGCTCTTCGTTCGTGCTCTGCAGCTCTTCGTTGGACGCCACGAGTTCTTCGTTGGTGGCATGCAGCTCTTCGTTGCTGGTCTCCAATTCCTCGATGGTCGTTTGCAAGTTCTCTTTGGTGTGCCGCAGTTCCGATTCGAGATGAGCAATTCGGTCGCGAGATACTTCGCCCGCGTCGATCTGTTCGGGTTCCTCGACTTGCGGCGGAGCTTTGAGCTCTTCGAGCGTGATCAGCATGTACCCAGATTCATGTTGTTCGGCGGCTAGGGGTTGAACGCTGAGTTTCAGTTGCCGTCGCTCGTCGTTTCTCGTGAAGGTCACGCCGGTATAAGCGATCTTGGCGTTCTCTTTCTTGGCTCGCTGGATCGCGCCGGATACGGCGGTGCGCAGGTCCGCGTCGAACAGATCGAGAATGTCGTTGCTCGTCGGGCCTGGCTTGATGTGGAGGTAGTCCGCGGCCCCGCCAAAGACATGGACCACCTGACGCTGCTGGTTGATAAGCACCGAAGGCGGCGCGAAGAGTTCCATGATTTCGCGGTACGCGGCATCGAGTTGGCCGTTGTGCGAATGCAAAAAGGGGACAGGTCCAATTTGCCAGAACGGCCCGAAGGGTGCTGCGCACAAATTGGACCTGTCCCCTTTTTGCATTGGCAAACGCAGATCGGTCGTCAACTTGACATCGCGCAGCTTGCGGTAGATCTTCCAGTGATGATCCAACGACTTGAATTCGTCGGACAGATCTCCGACGCCTTCGCTCGGGCCCAGGAACAACAGCCCACCCGTCTTGAGG
>CAUJKL010000929.1 GCA_963204995.1 Planctomycetota bacterium
TCGTCCGTCGCGAGCGCATTGAGTTTGGTGTTTGCGGTTGTTCTGTCAGTCGCTGGCTCGACGACATCCTCCGCCGCGGCAAGCTCCGTCAACTTCGCAACCAGGACGCCGCCTTCGAGCGACGTCTTCTCCAATGCTCGCGTAAAGACGCCATCTGGTGCCAAGTCCAACGGCAGGACATCGACTGGTATGCCGTCAAGCTCCAATTCCAATCGCCCTTTCACGGCTTGCGATGAGGCGTTTTTGACCACGGCGAGCACTTCATACCCGAGCGGATCGATCAGGCTGCGGCGGACTTGGAACTGCGTGATGCCGATGTTGCCTGTATTATCGTTTCCGAATACGCGGTGGGTGAGCGAGGAAGGAAGAGGGAGGAAGGAGGAGGAGGAAGGAAGGGTGAGGGATGAATTCTTGGTGCAACCGTCGGTAAACACTTGAATCTGGCCATGAGGGTGTTTTCCAATCAACTGTTGCCCTAAGGAAATCGCTGGGGTGAGTTCCGTTGGGTTGTCGGAGACTTTGATCGAACGCAAGGCCCGCTTCAGCGTCGGCACATGTCCGCTCATCCCGATCACAACTTCCGGCTCGTGGCCAGCCAAGACAATGGCCATTTCATCGCGAAATCGCAATCCCTCGGCAGTCGCTAGAGCCGCTTCGATCACCGCCTCGAACCGCGAAGGCGCGACGTCGCTGGCGCGCATGCTGGCCGAGTTGTCGATGATCGTGACGATTCGACGAGATTGCAGCAACTGCCAGGGCAACGCAGGATCGGCGATGGCGAGTACCAGCAATGCCACAAGCAGCAATTGTGCGAGTAACGACAGCAGGTGACGAAGGTATTGCCAAATCGATCGTGGCGGCTTTTCGTCGTAGATCTGCTTCCAAAACAGATACGTCGACACCGGCACGCGCCGCAGCCGCACTTTGAGGATATAGAAGATGACGATCGGGATCGCGACGGCGGTGAGGGCAAACGCAATTGGCGTGGCGAAAGACAGTGGTTAGGGATGAGGGGTGAGGGATGAGGGATGAGAAAGAATCATTGCGATCACTTCAATTTGGCTTTGGCATTCTTGATGCATGTGACAAGAATCGCCGTTAGTTCTTCGACTTCGTTCTGCAGGCTTTCCATCCGCTCACTTGAGATGAATTCTCCGTCCACGAGCAACTCAAGCCAGTAGGCTGTTTCTTCCAGTTCCTGTAGGGCTCCACTTACCTTGCTGACGAACTCGGCTGTTGATCTACCGCGATACGCCTCACGGAACTGCGCACCGACCGAAGTCCCAGATCGCAGCACCTGTTTCCCGATAACTTGCACCTCCGTGGATTTCGGCAACGCCGCATAAAACTTGAGAATTCGCAACGCCAATCGCTTCGTACGAACTCGCAGGTCCTCACGATCGCCGTCCTCTTTGTCTTCATTCATCCCTCATCCCTCTTATTTCATCCCTGCAGTCCGCATCATTTGCAGGATGAGTGCGTCGAACGGAACCGTCGCCGGCGACTGCGTGCAGCCCAGGCCATAGTTCTGGCAGTAATCGCGCACGGATCGTTGATGATTCTGAAAGAGCTCCTTGTAAGTCCGCAGGTTCTTTTCGGTGACGGTTACTTTGCGGATCGAGTCAGTCTCCATGTCCATCAGTTCGACGTCGCCGAGTTGCGCGGGATCCGCTTCTTTGGGATCATACAATTGCAGCACATGCCCATCGAAACGCCGATACCGCAACTGATCCAAGCCCTTTTGAAAACCGTGCTCGTCGAACAGATCGCTAACGACAACCGCGATGCCACTCCGCTTGCTCCGGTGCAACATTCCTTGGACCGCCCGCGAAACGTCTGTGTCCGCGCCGCCGACTTGCAGCGATTCGAGAAACCTTAGCAGGGCGAGAATTCTGGCCTTGCCGCGAGTCAGCGGGAACTCGTTGATCACTCCATCCGCAAACGCGAGTACGCTGATGCGGTCTAAATCGGCGAGTGCAATGTAGGCCAGAGCAGCGACTAATCGCCGTGCAAGATCGAACTTAGGCGGAGTGCCAAATGCCATACTGCGCGAACAGTCGAGTAGCAGATAGACGTGCAGATCCTGCTCTTCCTGAAAGCGTTTCAGCAGCAGATCGCCATGCCGCGCATAAACATTCCAGTCCAGGTAGCGGAAGTCGTCGCCCGCTGCATACTCGCGATGTTCCGAGAATTCGATCCCCGACCCCAACTGCATCGTCCGCCGCTGTGCCAACAACGAACCGCGAAAGACCCGTTTCGAGATAATCGATAGGTATTCGAGTCGCGTCAGAAAGTCAGGCGGGAACAGCATGGTTAAGGGAGGAGGGAGGAGGGTTGAGGGTTGAGAGTTGAGGGTTGAGGGAGGGAAGAAGGAGGGATGAAGGAAGAATCGGAGGCGTGCGTGGCAGTATTTCTGGTTTTATTCATCCCTCATCCCTCCTCCTTCATCCCTTCTTCATCCCTTCTTCATCCCTTACTCAACGCGTCTTCGGGAACCTGTGCGATGATTTTGTCGATGACATCATCCGTACTGATCCCTTCCGCTTGCCCCTCGAAATTGAGGATCATGCGGTGACGCAGGACTGGCAACGCCATGCTGCGGAGATCCTCGCGAGCCACATGATACCGGCTGTCGAGTATCGCCTTGATCTTCGCACCGAGAATCATCGCTTGCAGACCGCGCGGGCTGGCTCCGTACCGGACGTATTGCTTGGTGGCGGGCGAAGCGAGTTCGTTGTCGGGATGTGTTGCCAGGACCAACGCGATCCCGTACCGACGCACCTCTTCGGAAATCGGAATCTGACGGGCGAGTTCAGACATCGCGAGAATGCGACTTCCTTCCAACACGGCTTCCGCCTTGGGATGCAGCATCTCGGTCGTGCGATCGAGAATCGTTTCGAGTTCTTTTACCTTGGGGTAAGTGACAAGCAACTTGCAGAAGAAACGATCGAGCTGCGCCTCGGGCAGCGGATACGTGCCCTCCATCTCCAGCGGATTCTGAGTCGCCATGACAAAGAACGGTTCGCTGAGTTTGTATGTCGTACCTGCAACCGTAACGGTGTGCTCCTGCATGGATTCCAACAGCGCCGATTGTGTCTTGGGCGTGGCGCGGTTGATTTCGTCCGCCAGCAACACGTTGGCAAACACCGGACCTTGCTGAAACTCGAACGACTTCTTGCCGTCAGGACTCTCGACGACGATATTCGTGCCGATCAAGTCCGCCGGCATCAAGTCGGGCGTGAACTGAATCCGATGAAACGACAAGTGCAACGCGTCGGCCAGCGTTCGCACGGTCAAGGTCTTGCCCAGCCCCGGCACGCCTTCCAGCAGCACGTGCCCACCGGCAATCAGAGCCAGCAACGTGTCGTCCAGGATCTCTCGTTGACCGACAATTACTTTCGCGATCTCAGAACGCAATCGCTCGAAGTCGCTTCGAAACTTATCCAGTTGCTGCCGTAGTTCATCAGTGACACTCATAGCATCTCGCTGAAGAAGGGGTGAAGGAGATGTGTACCCGAGCAGTTCCGCGTTCAGAGATTGTGGCTAGATCAACACGTGTTGTCTATAGTTACACATCCTCAATTCGCGAGAAGTCGCACGAACGCGCCAGAGCGAAGTGTGTCTGCGAAGAGAGTTGGCACGTAGATTCGTCGCGTCTCTTCGCCTTCCGCCATTCTGCCCACAGGGCCGCAGCGACATCCTCGACAAACAAGCCTAAGTTGTGCTTCCGGTCAGCATTCATGGACGCGTTTTCTATTGGTAGTTGCCGGCTATCGTTGCCTCGTTGGAACGCTCACACTCGCAGGCCAGGATGCGATCCGGCTTGCCGAAGGTTTCTAAGGAGCTTTTTACTTCCTACGCTTCGGCGAAATGTCATGTAGCAATGCTCGCGAATCCAGCCATGAAACGCTTCGTTTCCGGAAAGAACGCGACCGATCGTATTCACTTACGCACGTCGAACGAATACGTGGTCGTCACTCAACTCGGAAGGGTTCATCCGCAGACCCTGGAGTTTGTCGAACACCAACCGGTCAATCACGTTACTTGTAGCTGGGGTGCATCGGCTGGAGCGGTCAGGATCGCCTCGCGTGGATGCCTTCCGCGATCCAGTCCCTCAAGACTTTATGCTCGGCGGACGTAACATCAAAACGTCGACCGCCTCGATGCGACGGCGGTGGCTGGGGCTGAGCCTTCGAAGCCCCGGCCTTGCCTTGGTACGAAGCAGCCGTGGCGTCGAAGACTCCGCCACAGCCACCCATCCTATCGCGACAAACCAGCATTCACGAACTCGCCCGGTAGCCGCTCTTGTTCGAGCCGCAGGCTGTCGCCGAGGCAACGATCGAAGGCCTGTTGCTCGGCGACGGTTAGATTGACAAGAGCATGGGATAGCGGAGATCGATACGGAACGGCGAACTCGCGGAACCGCTCCAGAACATCGTTGTCCATAAAGATGCTTTCCACGTGTGGGAAGCGGCTGCGAAACCCCGACAGAATCCGATAGCCATCCACGTCGATATCGCCCCAATAGAGAAGCCGTGAAGTTGCCAACCACGGCAATTTCGCGAGTTGCACGACGCCGTCGCCGACGCCGCCCAAGGCCATCGTTCTTGGACGCTGTGGCAGCGTCAGCAGGTTGACTTTGTTTTCGACGATGATGACCGTGATGTCGGATGCCCGGAGCGAACTGAGGTGCCGAAGCGGCAGCGATAACTCGTCGAACGGCAGCCCTAACTCGGTTGTCAGACAGGGATCGAGCAGCCGCACGAGGTAATGCAGCTCACCGTCGCGGAGGCCGAAACGCCGGGCGAACTTCTTTTCGTTGACATCGATTGCAGCTGGCGGTAGCAGCATATCGAGCCATCCGCGAAGAATCGTTTCGTTGCGTTCGATGAACTTCGTATCGACCGCCACCGGCAACTCGCGGGCAAAACAATCTGGTTGCGGATGGGCCAGGAAGTATTGTGTCACGGCCAGCAGCCCATCGACATTCAAGTCTTCACTCTCTAACTTCTCCCAGTTGGATTTGATGGTGAACCACTCTTCCAGTTCTTCCACATCGCCCAGCGCCGTTCGGATCTTCTCGACAGCCCACTGCAGTCGCGAGAATGCAGCCTCGCGGCCGATCAGCCGCAACAGATCGTCGGGCGAGTCGATCTCGATTCGTTGTGGAAAGCTATTTTCACCAAAGGTGCGCGAACGGATGGTTTGCCAGTGGATCGTGTAGCCAAAGCCGCGTCGTTCTTTCGATTCTCTACGCAGCCGCTCGACGGCGGCGATCATTGCGGGCACGTCATCGCTCGTGGTCGGCAGACTCGCACGGACGACGAGTGGGAACTGCGTCGTGCCGCCAAGCCACTCGCGCACGAACTGCGGATACAACCGCTCGGCCTTCTGCCGCACTTGATCGGGAGTGATGATGGGACTTGCCTTTGTCATTGCGAGCAGCTATTTGGAGTGCGGCGACTTGTCGCCGCTTTCCATTTTGTGACGGAGTCACTTTTCAAGGAACACTACAAGTTCAAAACCACAGTGACCAATACCAAAGCGGCTCCGTCGCGAGAGAAAGCTGTGACAAGTCACAGCACTCCACATGGGTCACGACGCGTCGCTGGCAAACTAGCCGCTCATCGCTACCTCATCTTCCATCGTGTCCAACACTTGTTGATATTCGCGAGCGGTCATGCTGTAGATTCGTGATTGTTTTGTCTCTTCGTTCTTGACCACATGCAGATAGCTATCCACGTACGGTTCCGTGACGCGAGCCTTCGCATCCAGCGGCGCGACAATCAACAGCTGCAAGCCGAATTGCTGAAACAATTTCAAGGCATACTCCGCATAACGATCATCTACCTTGGAAAACATCTCGTCCACGACGACGAAATGTAAGCGACCGGGCGTTCGTCCGGTCGGATCGAGATCGTATTGATAGCCGATCGCGGCCACCAAGATCGTGAAGGCCAGCTTCGCTTTCTCGCCGCCCGACTGTCCGGAACTGTCTTCGTAGCGGCTTTGCACGTTGCCCGTCGCGAGTTCGACTTCGATCGCCGCGAAATCGAACCAACGCCGCACATCGATCACCTTGTCACGCCAACGACTTTCCTCGCGCAGCCGATCGATCAGACTCTCGATGCGCGTGAACCTCGCTTCGTTCGCTTCCGGCGTTCCTTCGAAGGCACCGTCCAAACAGTGCCGCAGCGAACGTTGAAACTCGACAATCTCGCGATCTTGCACTCGCCGTGGGTCGAGTCGCATGAACGTGCCAGGGTTGTATTCCAACTCGCCCAATGCCTTGTTTAACTGTGAGATCTTGCTTTCGATCTGGACGCTCGCTTCTTTCAAATCCGCATCGAAGATCGCCACTTCCTGGCTGACGCGATCGTTCAGCATTTCTTTGAAGCGGCGCTCGTACTTCGGCAGATCCTCGCGGCGAATGCTGTCGAGTAATCCGAGAAAGCTCGGCAAGGAATCGACCCTGGCGTCCAGATCGGTTTGTTCCTCGGTAAATTCTTGCAAGAACTTACTCATCGTCGAGAGCAGCCGCTCTTGCAGCTTGGACAACACATCCCTCAGCTCCTTGATCGCGACTTCTGCTTGCTGGCGATAGTCGCGTTGTCGCTGGAACAGATTGTCGATCGCGAGCGGCGTTTCGCGAAAACGCTCGTCCAGCTGGCTCATCGCCTCCGCGAGATGCTGCCAACGGTCGCCGCGTTCGTAAGCTGCGAGGGCCGCGCGAGCTTCGTTCAGTAACGCGGTTCCTTTGCGGATCTCGTCTTCCGTCACTCGTTCTTGGCCGACGGCATCATCGCGGTCCTTCTCCAGTCGCGCGATCTCGCGCCCGGTCTCCTGCAAACGAGTCTTCAACACTTGAACCGCTTCGTTCGAGGATTCCAACTCCGCCTGCTCGCGCTTCAACCGCGTGATCACCTCACGATGACGACCGGCGTCGATCATGTCGAAGCTAGTCACCTCGAGCGACAATGCCGCCGCAGCCGCCTGTTGCAACGAACGCTGATTCTGCAACTCGGCGTCGAGCAATTGCAGCTTGTGGTCGAGAGCCGCGATCGAGGCGTTGAGTTCTTCAATCCGTTGGGCCAGTCGTTGCTTCTTCTCGCGATTATCCCAGCCCAAGACGAAGTGTCGCGGGTCGCTCGTGCGCTCGCGGTCGTCTTTCTCGTGCCGATCATCGCCGACCTTCACGTGGCAATTGACCGTCATGGCCAACCGCTTGGCGTCGCGAAATTCCTCGATCGTCTCGCAGCATTGATAATCGAAACGCCGCGTGACTTGATCGCGAACCCAGGGCGTGAGGTCATGTCCCGCGCGATACTCCAGCTTGTGAATCAGCGAGTGTGTCTGCAAGCGATCGCCAGACTCTGCTTCTCCAGCGACTCGACCAACACGCAGATAGACCAACCGGCTGCCGCGTCCTTGCTGATCGACAAGCCGCGTCTGTTCGACATACTGCGAGACACGATGGTACAGCCGATCGGACACGAGCAAGCTCAGTGCGAATGACCGCAAGACCATCTCCGCCGACGCTTCCCACTCGCGTTGATCGCCCCGCACCGCGAGCAACTCGGCGGCAAACGGCAACTCGCTCTCGGCGACGGCCAAGTCTTCACACAGGCGAGTTCGCAACACGGCAAGGTAGCCCGGCAAGTTCGACCGGCGTTTCATCAGATTCTCAAGCTCTTCCGTTTCCTCGCGCAGTTCCCGTCGCGCGGCATCTCGTGCGATGACGTGTTGTTCGCGACGTTCGCCCAACGAGTGGATGGCTTGCCGAGCATGTTCGATCTGCTGGTTCAGCCACTGGATGGTTTCGGTCAGCGTTTCCGGCGAATCGATCGTCGCCTGACAGCCGCACTCGTCCAGTCGTCGCTGTAATTGCGATCGCTTCTCGTGCTTTGTCGTGAACGCGGCTTCCTCGATTTTGATCAGGTGCGGAAGCTCGCGCAATCGATCGCCGCCCGCTTGATCGATCTCACTTTGCAATCGACCTCGTTGGATCTGCAATTCGTCCAGCTCGGCCTTCAGCCGCAGCTTGGTCTCGGTCGCGGCGGCCAGTCGCTGACGAAAGCGTTCCAACTCGGGTTCGTACAACCGGACGGTCGCTTGCTTGAAGAAGGCGTCGCTGGCCGTGAGTTGATCCTCGGTCGTGACCAGTAACTGGGCTCGCTGCCGATACCGCTTGCCGATCTTTTCAATCGGTTCGAGCAACTCTTGTTGCCGCCGCGCCCGCACCAACTCGCGATGAGCCGTACTTAGCTCGTTGAAGTGAGCAAGCAGTCGCTGGACTTTCTCGCGCCAGTCATGTGCTTCGAGCATGTGGTCGCGGATGAATCGGTTCAGGCTTTGAATGTCCTTGACCGCTACGGTCTGGTTGAACATGTCCATGGCCTTCTCGCGGATGCCCGTCCGTCGCGCGAACCACCCGTGATACTCGCTAAACGTCTTGGTCGCTTGAAAGCCACGTTGCTTCAGTTGCGTGATGATGCGTTCCGCCTGTCGCAACTCGCCCAGATCGTCTTGAATCGTCCGTTCGCCGTCCGACATGGCAAAGACTTTATCCGAGCTGTTGTCGGCGGTGAGAAACAACACCTGGCAGACGGTGAACGATTCACCTAAGGCTTCGTCCCGAAAGACGGCCAGCAACGCCGAGTAGGTTCGCGAGTCGCCGCGCAGATACTGCGTCTTGGA
>CAUJKL010000930.1 GCA_963204995.1 Planctomycetota bacterium
CAAGTCGGCTCGCCCCTGACGGATCGTCTTGGCATCGCACCCTAGAACCTCCGCGATGTACGTCACGCCTCCGTGGCCCAAACGTCCCGCTTCCAAGCCTGCATAACGTCGGCGAGATCTTTCATCCAACGAGTCGTAAAAATCAATCATGTGCTGTTCAACATTTTCGTCATACTTGGTCAAGGACATTGCTTACTCCCTCGGTGTCTACCGAACCACCCAAACCTTTATTGAATCAAACTTCGGAAAAAAAGGGAAGTTGTTTTGTCGCTGATGCCACAGCGTTCGGTCTGACCAACCAGGTCGAAATCACTCGGCACGGATGGCGAGGGAAATGGCGATAGAACCACTCGACGCCAAACTCATCGACGCACTATTCGCGCAAATAGATTGGTAACGATTCTCTCAAACGGGGTGCAGGCGTGAATTCGACGACTTTGCTTCTGCTTGCCGATTCCGGTTTTGCGATCAAGGCAGCAGTACGAAGAGACAGGTACGATTCCCCCGCGCGCGGAGCCCGAAAAGAGGATAAGCCCAATTAACTGGAAACCGGGTAATTGAATATTGGACTTATCCCTTTCTTTCTTCCACAAGTCCGGACGGACATGTCTCGAAACCAAGTCGCGACAGAAGAACAAAAGACGGCAACCAAGAACGACCGCCGTTTGAACCCTCGCGATGGCAGGGATGATTGGCGAGTTCGGGTGGCCTGTGGCAGTCACCACGACGAGCCCGTAGACTGCACCAGTTGTTGAGTCTCTCGTTTGCTGGTGGCGGTCGCCCATGCCTCACGGTATCGATCCCAAAGTTGACTTCGCGTTCAAGCTGGTCTTTGGCAGCCCCGATCATCCGCAGATCACGATTCATTTCCTGAACGCGGTCTTGCAGCCGATGCGGCCGATCACTGCGGTGGAGATTTTGAATCCCATCCAGGACCGGGATCGTGCCGACGCAAAGCTGGCCGTCTTGGACGTATTGGCACAGGATGCCGATGACCATCGTTACAACATCGAGATGCAAACAACGCTCCCGGTGGACCTGCAGAGTCGTTTGACGTATTACAATTGCTTGAATTATGTACGTCAGCTGTCGTCCGGCAGCCCGTATCATCACCTGCGTCCCGCGATCAGCATTTGCGTACTGGACCGTCTGCTTTTCAGAGATGCAGCGGAGTACCATTTGAGTTTCCGGTTGCGTTGTGATCAGCGGGATTTGGTGTTTACGAATGACCTCGTCTTTCACACGTTGGAGTTGCCGAAGTACACGGTTCCGGGTGATAATACATTACGTGACCTGCCCAAGCTGGAGCAATGGTTTTGTTTCTTGAAGTTGGCGGCGCATCGGGATATCCATGAGCTGCCCCGGTTGCTGGGTGACGAAGTCTTTGAGGAAGCCGCGGGAGTGTTGGAAATGATTTTTCAATCGCCAGAAGATCGCCAGTTTTACGAAGCCCGCATGAAGTATCTCCACGACGAGGAAGCTCGACTGATCGCCGCCCGTGAAGAGGGCCGTGAAGAGGGCCGTGCGGAAGGGATGGAGACAGGAATGGAGAAAGGCCGAGAGATGGGTGCGGCACAGGGCACGCTCGTCGGCAAGCTTCAGCTGTTGCAGGAACTGCTGGGTGATGCGGTGGTTAGCACTCCAAAGCTCCTTCAGTGTACTTCCGATGAACTTGCTATGATGGTGGCCGAGTTGCAGGAGAGACTTCGTTCGCGCGGCGACTGATCGTCGGCACTCGGCGATGTCCATACCCGTACACTGAAACGGGACGTTTCGGATCACCGGACGGGACGGGAGCCGACGACAACGAGAGCGAGGGGATAAGTCCCAATATTGACGTGCTCTCACCTGCTGACTAGCTTCTGATTTTTGCCACGCACTACACGAATTGCCCCCGGTAGCATGATTTTTCATGTGCTGAACCGGGCCAACAATTGCGACGATATGTTCGAGACGCCGGAAGACTATCTCGCCTTTCTGCACGTCATGCGCGATACACTCGACAAGAGGCCGATGCGCATCTTGAACTACTGCCTGCTGTCGAATCACTGGCACTTGCTGCTATGGCCGGAGAGTGACGATGGCTTGGGTGCCTTCATGCAAACGATCACGAAGCCCCACGCCGGTCGCTGGCGGCGGCATCGACAGACGGTCGGCGAAGTCCGCCGCATGCCGTGCGGCAATCACATCGAACAACTGGGCCTTGCGCCGCACAACGAACACGCCCAAGTTCTCCGGGCGACCAGCCTCCTAGCCGGTGCATTTCTCATCGTGATATACTCCGCACTCGCGTTGTTTGCGAGTGGTCGATGTGTCTGCGTTGAAAGGATGCCAACATGAACGTTCCCGTCTTGGAAACGTCCCTGGAACACTATCCCGTCCGTCGTGGTAAAGTTCGCGACATCTACGACTTAGGCGATCAATTGCTGATGATCAGCACGGATCGTATCAGCGCCTTTGACTGGGTGCTGCCGAGCGGGATTCCGGACAAGGGGCGAGTTCTGACTCAGGTCAGCGCGTTTTGGTTCGATCTGCTCGATGTGCCGCATCATCTCCTGTCCACGGACCTGGAGAACGCGGGGTTGCCCGACGGAACCGATCTGGAACAGCTTGCCGGCCGCAGCATGCTGGTTCGCAAATGCGAGGTCGTGCCGATCGAGTGCGTGGTCCGCGGCTATCTCGATGGATCAGGCTGGAAAGAGTATCAACAATCGGGCACGGTGTGCGGCATCCAACTGCCCAGCGGCTTGAAGCAATGCTCAAAACTCGAACAGCCGATTTTCACTCCGGCGACGAAGGAAGAAACCGGCCACGACGTTAACATTTCGTTCGAGCGAATGGTCGAAATCATCGGTGCCGGGCCCGCCGAAGAGCTACGCCGCCGCAGCATCGACATCTACTTACGTGGTGCTGAATACGCGCGTCAGCGGGGCATCATCATTGCGGATACTAAGTTCGAGTGGGGGCGCTTCGATGGCGAGTTGATTCTGATCGATGAAGTACTCACTCCCGACAGCTCGCGATTCTGGCCGGCCGATCGATATGAACCAGGCCACGGTCAACCGTCGTTCGATAAACAATTCGTTCGCGATTGGTTGAGCGCCACTGACTGGGACAAGAACAGCCCCCCCCCTGCCCTGCCGGACGATGTGATCGCCAAGACGCGCGAGAAGTACATCGAAGCCTACGAGCAGTTGACTGGTCAGCCGTTCGCTTGGAAGTAGCACGCAACGCCCCAAGTCACTCCATCAGCGGTCGACCAGCCCGACCGATTCGATAGACCGTTCGCACTTCGTCCGGCGAAAGAGCTCGGTTGAAGATGGCGACTTCGTCGATGAACCCGCGCATCCCACGCTCCTTGGACAACGCGGCTTGGCCGATACGAAACGGTTGGTCCGACGGGGTGATTACAATGGGTGCCGGTGTTTCACCCACTACTTCTCCGTCGAGAAATACTCTTGAGAATGGTCCATCGAAGGTGGCTGCAAGGTGATGCCATACTTCGAGCGAAGCTTTCTCGGTCGACAGCGTTTCGTGCCACTCGCTGGCTCCCACGGTCAGGTCGACGATGCCCCCATTGCGAAAACGAAGCACGTAGCCGTGCGCACCCGCTGCTTCATTGCTGAGGACGTAGTCATGGGCACTCGTTACGTTCTTCCATGAATTAACATTCACCCAGGCCGAGAGCGTGAATGCCGAAGGGGCAGACAGCCACGGTGTCGGGGCAACTTCGATGTACGAATTCTTGCCATCAAACGCGAACGCCTTCCCGGCGATCCCATCGGCCAGCATCGCTCCATGCACGGCACCAACGTAGCCATGTTGGCTGACATCCAGCACGTAGCCTTGGCGTTTCAAGGTGCTCGGCTCGAACGTCATCACCAACACCGCGCCCGGTGGCAACTCCGCCAACTTGCCAATCTCTTTGCCCACGTCGTTGATCTGTTGTTCGAGCGGGAGACGTTTGAGTCCTGACGCTTGCGAAACGGCCAGGCGATACCAATACTCAGACCGACGATACGCATGGAGTTGCAATCGTTGCTCAAGCTGTGTCGCCACTTTCCACCAATCGGCGGCAATCGCGGCTTGCAATTCCAAGTCCGTCGGATTCCGAATGTCTCGCGTGGCGACATCCCTTAACTCCACAGCGCCGCTCTTCTCAAGATACGGCAGCCCCTTGTCCCATCTGCCCTTCACCAGACAGAGATGCTGCCCGACGAGGTCATTCGCCGTCGGGTCCTCGGAATCACTCACCAGTAACTCCAGCGCGACTCGGACTGGTTCGAACTTAGCTTTCAGCGATTTGATATCTCGCGATCGAGCGGCGATCCGACTTATTGTTGATGAATCTTTCGACTTGCGGGCTGCATCCGTAGCCGCATCGGCCAACGAAGTTGCCAGATCGTAACGATCGCTCGCCAGACACTCATCGATCACCACCTCAAGTAGTTCGGCAACGCCCTTGTGCTGCCACGTTTCTTTGGCGGCGCGAGCGATCTGCTGCGCGGCATTGGCCTTCCATTGCGTGAGGTCGACCGAAAAGACCCGATCGAGTTCCCGAATGGCGCTGCCAGCCGAGTCGACGGCTCCGCCTTTCGCGGCGACGTCGATCGCTGCTTCAAGCATCACGTATCGCATGGCTGGCTGCGTACCGGACTGGATTGCCTGTTCCTGCAAGTCATCGGCCAGCGTGGCCGATTCCTGGGGCGAGCGTTCCTTCGCCAAGGCGTTCGCGAAGAGTCGTTGCATTTGTTCCCTGGCCGCATTCAATTTGGCTTCGGCGGGAACGGCCAGCTTGGAAGCCGCAGTCGAGTTAACCAACTCACTAAGTGAACCAGGCGTTTCGGGATTCGCCGCCGCAGGTTTGCTCGCGACGACTTCTGGCGTCGGCATAGTCGCCAGCGTGGCCGCGCCGGGTAAGTTGACGGGATCTGCCAGTTGCTCTAGGCGGAGGTCGCGCAGGCGACACGGAAAGGCATGGAGTGCTCCCGAACCGATACCGCCGAGATGTACGGGCATGTCGCGATCCGCCTGCGGAGGACGCGTCGCCGAAACATTTTGCCGTTCGTCATCGACACGCAGCTGCAAGACTTTCGCGACGGCGTCGTGAACGAGTTCGATCTCGTGCCAGTCCGACCAGGTGATCGACATCTTGGGTAAGTTCGTGCCGCCGTTCGGACTGGTGTTATCCATCACCCAGCCATCCACAAAGTCGGGACCTGCCTTAATGCAGATTGGGTCCTTTCCCTCGCGGCTATCACCCCAACAGAGAATCGTTCCTGCGGGATGCGACGGAGCCTTAATGCTGAACGACAGTCGCCAGGACTTGGTAGCGTCGAACGTGCTGTCGATCGCGAGTTGCGGCTGGGACGACGGATCACAATTATATTCGTCGCGAACGTCTACGAAGGCATTGGCCGGACGCGATAGAGCCGCAGCGTCGGTTGCCTGCACGGCTGGCGAAGTCGGCGGGGGCTCGGCGGGCGTTTCAGCTGGTTCGACAGATCCAACTCTCGGGGATGGGGCAATTGCAGTTGCGCTAGGTGTCTTCGGCTCCACCGGTCTCGGGCTAGGCCGGAACATCACACGCAACCCATACCCGCAGGCGAACAGCGCGACCAGACTAATCGAAGCTCCAACGACGAGCGCCCCGACTCCGATGGCATGCTTCTGGCGATACAAGGGTTTCTTCGCAACAACAACGGGGGACGTCGCAGGCGCAGAACTCGATCCCGGAAATGACATTGTCGGTGCTGCCGGATCCAGAGCAGCGGGCAGGAGTGTATCGGCAGGAGTCAACGGAACCGCATCGACTCGTGGAGGAGCTTGAACCGGCGCGAGCGAAGTTCGCAGCAACTCGTCATACGCGGATTTCTTGTGGGCATCGAGCAGCACGACCCGCGCTCCGGCAACCTCGTTCAGCAGCCGCTGGCATTCACGCATGCGCGGGCCTGTTTGAAAGGACCGCAAATGTGCCATCTGGCGATCCGACCCACTTTCGATGACGTCCAAATCCGACTCGAACGGATTGAGGCCCAGCAACCGATAATGATTGGCAGGTTGTTCCGACGGCGCGATCCCCAGCCATTTATGGTAAGGATCAAAGTTGTCACTCATCACGTCACCCTCGAAATCGCCAACCAGCTGACAGGATAGTGTCACTTATCAGGGCTCCCACGTGCAAGCATAAGAACTTCACATTCGTGGTCAGTGAGCCGAAAGCATCTCCTCGCGATAGCGTCGCATAACATCTGCGCGAAGCAGCAACCCGATCAATCGTCGCGACTTGCCGCTGCCAATCTCAACGGGCAAGGTCTCGATGTCACGAGTTCCAAAGTCGCGGATTGCTTCTAGTAGATTCTCGTCGGGCGACACGGAGACCGGAGCTTTCAGCGCGATGTCTTCGGCTTGGATCAGGTGCGGTGGGATATCGCTGTCGAGCACGCGGTGCAAGTCTTCTGGACGAATAATACCGATCAAGAATCCTTCGGGATTCATTACCGGCAGGCTCTCGATGGTGGGATTCGAGCGAGCGACTCGAATAATCTCATTCACATCATCGTCTTGCTTGACGGTGGGGAACTGACGGAGCATCACGTCGCGGACCATGATGTGCTCCAAGTAGTGCATCTCGTGGCCACGGGCAATTGATTCACCGCGCCGGCTGAGTTTCTTGTGATAGATACTTTCCGGATCGATCAGCCGCGCCACGACACTGGCGAGCCCAGCCGCGATCATGATCGGCAGAATGATCGAATCCTGGTTCGTCATTTCATAGACGATCAGAATCGCGCTCAATACGCCGTGCGTCGTGCCGGCCACGACAGCGCCCATCCCGACGATGGCATACACACCAGGATGAGCGCTCACATCAGGAATGAAGATGTTACAGAGCAATCCAAAACTGGCTCCGACCGTCGCACCGATGAACAGCGAAGGAGCGAAGATGCCGCCCGAACCACCGCCGCCCAGTGTAATGCTGGTCATCAGCGGCTTGAGGAACACCAGCGGCAGCAACCACCACAACTCCTTGATCAAGTCCGCTCGCGACAAGCGAATGTGTTCCTGTGACGCGACTTCGTCATCCTCGCTCGTCAAGTGAACGGCATGATCAACGACTCCGTAACCGACCCCGAACAGAGGCGGGAGCAGTTCGTGCCCGTCGGCTAGTCGCTGCTGGACGGTTGGCGAAATCGTGGGCGGAAGGCGCGGGTAGGCCACACCGGCAGCACCGACGGCCAGCCCCAACACTAGTGCTCGCATCCACCACTTCGGGAGCAGACGCAAAGTGACATCTTCGACGGCGTACAAGAGTTTTGTGAATAACACCGCAGCCAAACCACACACAATTCCCAACGCAAAATATCCAGGCAATTGCGCCCAATCACCTTCGTAGGTGAATGTCAGGTGTCGAAAGGCGGGGTTGAGACCGTGTTCGCCGATGCGGATTTGGACAACATCAGCAACGACGCTGGCGATGACGATCGGCACGAGGCTCTCGGCTACAAAGCTGCCCAGGATGATTTCGCTCGCAAAGATCACACCCGCCAACGGTGCGTTAAATGTGGCGCTGATCCCTGCCGCCGCACCCGCCGCCACGAGCACTTTAATGTTGCGCACGGATAATCGAAACCATTGACCGAACACACTGCCAACGGCCGATCCGATCTGAACGATTGGCCCTTCACGCCCGACTGATCCGCCGGTGCCGATGCAAATAGCGCTCGCAAGGATCTTGACGATCGAAACTCGCGGGCGGATCACACCGTCACGGCGTGCGACGGCAACGATCACCTCGGGGACACCATGCCCTTGAGCTTCCGGCGCAAATCGTCTGGTAAACCAAGAAACAAACAGCAACCCGAGCGCCGGCATTGCCATCAAGATCGCGTTCCACCACGGGTGACGTGTCGCTCGTTCGAGCGTCTGAAGAACCGTCAGATCACTTACCGTTTCGATAAGCACCGTAAATGCCGCGGCACCACATCCAGTGGCGACGCCAATCAAAACCGACAATCCAATCGTCAACCACATTGCGGGAACGAATCCCCGATGCGTGAGTTTTCGGATGATGGCTTGACTGCGATCTTGAAGGTGAGCCAAACGGTCTCGAAACATGGAATGACAATCGCGGTTGCGACCCAATGCAGAAGCAGCTAAGTGAGATGCTGCGTGCGAATGGCGACGAGTGAATCGAGTAGAGGTTTGGGAATTCCATCAGAATTGATAACGCCGGCATTCGCGAATTCATGGGGCGCGGCGTCAGACAATTCGTTCCAGACGATCCCTTGCACAAATTGCTTGGCCAACATGAGAGGAATCAATCTGTCCATAAAAGCGGCTTGCGTCTCGGGCGAATAGTCGGCGGCCGACGCAAGAGCCTGGCGACGCGCGTTTTCGTTGTTGCCCGCAGCACTCGGGTACGAGAGATAGACAATCAGCGGCAAGCCCAACACCGACCAGCGATCCAGCTGTCGACTGTATTCCACCAACTCCCGCAGCGCTGACCCGGCTGGTTGATACCCGATGTTAATCTCGACGCCGATGCCGGCGACGCCCAAGTCCGCACGTACGAGCGAATCCGCCAAATGCAATGGCGAAAGATCGCGATCGTTTGCCGCAAGGTACTCGGCCCAAGGTTGGTCGAAGCTGAGGACGATTGGCGTTTGCGGATCGTTGCGGCGCAGTTCAGAAACCGCCGCGACCATCAAACGCAGTCGCCGCTCCTCGCTTAATGGAATCGCACCACTGATATTCATCCTCGCCGCACAATTCCACACCTGCACGCGACCGCGATAGCGAGTGACGGTTGCTTGAATGTACTGCGTCAGATAGCTCTGGACTTGCTCGAAATCATCTTCCCAAAGGTAGAGCCAATCGGGTAAATGCTGTGCATCCATTTGGAGCAATGGCCCGCCGATCACCCGCAGACCGTTCTCCTGACACCACGTAATTTGTTGATCAAAGACATCCCACTCGTGCTTCCCAGCATTCTGCTCGATCACTCGCCACGTGAACGGAACGGCTGCCGTATTGAAACCTCGCGCGACGCAATCGGCTTCGCTGCCTTCGATCGGGCGACTCCCAAGTCGGCAACCGAGTAATGTCGGGAGATGTTCCGCATGTTGATGTCGAGCCGCCAGCGCCTGACGCGAGTATTCGAGACAAAGCGTTTCGCCGGCCCGTAGTCCGAGTCGAATTGCCTTCTGAGCGGCGGCGACGGCGGCAGCGTGAACAGGCAACGAAGTGATTGCGGTGACAAACGCATTGGAGGCTTCGCAAATCTCGGTCGCCAATTCGTCGGGCAGCAACAGTCCGGCCATACGCCAGTCGGCCAGTTGATTTCGCAATCGGTTGATGACACCGCGAGCTAGTTCGAGCGGCAAGTTATAGGGGGCCGACGTCTCCATCAAACTGGCCGTCGATAACATCAACTCGCCGATGCCTTCGACCCGCCAAGGAATGTTCAGATTGCCTGATTCCGTAATGGTCCGTTCCAGCGAGAAAGCAACGGGCGTCTCGCCCTGGGGGTGATTCCAGCGATTCGCACTTCGCCAAGGAATGCCCTCCATTCCGGCAAGGTAAGCGGACGCAAGCGACTCGATGGGCACTTGCTGATGGCTTGGTGCAAAAAAGTGAAATTGCCCCATAATGCCAGTGTCCTCAACAGGTAGAGTCGTGTGAAGCTCGAACGCTGTATTGCCGGTACAGCCCGCGCGGAATCAATCTGGCGAGTTTACAGCGCCGCGGAACGCGATTCAACAGGTCGCGTCGCTGGCAAGTCGATCGAAATGGCAAAAGCGGTCGTCGCGCCCGCAGAGCTACGCACGTCATGCTAGGATGGTTTCCTGGCGGTCCTTGCACCTGCGACCGCCGAGGGAGCCCTTTTTGATTTGGTTGTGGCCCGGGCCACGTTCGGAAACGCGGAGAGAAACACCATGACAAAGCCATCTACCAGCACGCGGAACCCGCTGCGAAATCGAACAGAATTCATGCTTGGACGGTGGGTCGGCATGTGGGCTGTCGCCGCCTGTATAATCGCTATGGCTCTCGCAACAGGGCTGCAAAGCCAAGCCCGCGCTGACCAACTTTGGGCCGGTGCCGCGAAGGTGGATATCACGAATCGAGAAGCGGGACCGGTCAACGATACGTTATATGCCAGGGCGCTCGTCGTGCGCAACGCGACGACCACCGCCGTCATTGTTACCGTAGACGCCGTTTCGATCGGCGAGATCGGAACGATTGACAACGGGTACTTAGGTCGAGTCCGTTCGCGTGTCGAGCAGGAGTTGAAGATCCCGCCTGCGAATGTGATCGTGAATGCCAGCCACTGTCACGGGGTCGTTTGCCAGGACGTCGATGCCCGAACCTTCCAGGCGATCAAGCAAGCATCCGAAGTGATGGTGCCGGTCAAGATCGGTGTCGGACATGGCCACGAAGACCGCGTGCAAGAGAATCGGCGGCTGAAACTGAAGAGTGGCCGCGAAGCCGATGTCCGCCATGCCTACTCCTTGCCAGCCGATGAAGAAGTCGCCGAAGTCGGCCCGATCGATCCGGAGATCGGCGTCTTGCGATTAGATCGAATGGATGGCCAGACGCTGGCCGTCGTTTACAACTTTGCAGTGCATCCGATTCAAGGCGTCCCAAGTAAGGGAAACACCGCCGACATGACCGGATTCTCCTCGCAAGTAATCGAAGACAATCTGAGCGAAGGCACGATCGCACTGTTCGTTCAGGGATGCGCGGGGGACATCAACCCGATCTCGTACAAGGACGTTGACCATCCGCGCGACGCCGAGACGCTTGGTAATTTGCTTGGACTGAGCACGCTGAAAGCCACGCGACAGGTCAAGTGTGCGGAAGATTCGCGACTGACCGTCGTGAGCGAAACGCTCGAATTGCCACGAGCCGATGTTGCCGGGCGTATTATCGCTTTAGAAGACGAGCAGCAACGGTTGTTGCAATCGTTGCGCGGGACGAGTCTCAATCTCAAAACGTTCATTCCGCTGGTGGTGAAGTACCGCGTGAACGGCGAGTTTCCGTCCTACTATTCGCATCGCTACTTACACGACAAAGCTTTGGGGCGCGACGACTATGATCGACTGGACGCCGAGAATCGGGCGAACTTGCAAAGCTACATTCAAAATATTTACACGATGGAGTTGCTGACGCGCAACCAAACCAATCTGGCGTTGTTGCGAAAACATCAGCTTGCGAATCTGGCCGCTGAGAAACGTGAGATCGATGTCGAGTTAGTGGGGCTGCGCATTGGCGATTTTGTGCTGACGACTTTTCCTGGCGAGTTGACGGTTCGCATCGGTTTGAACATTAAAGCTGCCTCGCCACACGAGCACACCTTCGTCGCGGGCTACACGAACGGCTATATCTATTACGCGCCAACGACCGAGCAACTTCAAAACGTCGGCGGTGCTCAGGAAGACAGCGACTGCGTCTTGGCACCAGGCTGGCAGGAGATCTACGAAGCCAAAGCGGCCGAGATACTGAGTGAGCTTTAACGGACGCAGCGATTTCAAACGTAGGCCGGACCAAGGCTTTGCGCAGTTCCGGCATGAACCAGACATCATGCAGATGCCGGAACTGCGCAAAGCCTTGGTCCGGCCAACCTCTCAGCAGCAATCGCCTTCCGGCGAGCAACAGTTCGATCCTGGCAATTGCGTCTCGGCAAAGTCGAGGCCTTTGGTCTCGCGAGGATCTCGCACGGCATTGCGCCGGCAATCGTAAGGCTCGGCTTCATCGGCATTGACAGGTTGGTGAGGCGGCACCGCGATCACTTCATCGGCGTAAGGTTGCGCCGTATAGATGTCAAAAGTCTTCTCACAAACCGCAGTTCGCACGCCGCGCCGCAGCACATGCCCGTCGTCATCCGTCACGCTCTTCCAAGGCCCCCGATAGATCACGGCTTGGTGATGGTCCAGGCACGGACCGTCCTTGCCTTTGAATGCGCGAACCGTGATGCTGCGAAACTCGATCCCTTCGATGGTGGCCCACGGTTCCTCTAGCCGGACGACAATCTCGGCACCGTAGAATCCAGCCCGTTCGAACTCTTCAAGGAATTCATGTTCTACAAACGCGCCGCTGATACACCCGCTCCACAATTCTGGGTTATCCTTCAAGTGCTCGGGCACCACTTCGTCGCACACGATATCGCTGATCACCGCGCGACCACCACGCTTCAAAACGCGGTGAATCTCGGCAAACAACTGCTCGCGGGCCATTGGATCGACCAGATTCAGCACACAATTGGAAAGCACGACGTCGACCGAGTCCGACGCAATCATCGGCTCGTCAGATCGCAACTTATCCGCAAATTGCTCTGCCTGCATCCAGCTTTCCGTATCGGCGATCGGATTCGACTTGAGATAAGCCGCGAAGCGATCGTGATCCAGCGCCAGATCTTGGATCTTGCCTTTGAAGAACTCGACGTTGTTCCAACCAATCCGCTGGCT
>CAUJKL010000931.1 GCA_963204995.1 Planctomycetota bacterium
ACGATCGCGAGTGAGGCGGCAATCGCAAGCCACGGCGAGGCTTCGTGACGCGTTCGAGGTGGGCGAACCTTGACGGTTGACGTATACTCTTGCGTTAGAGTAGCAGTCAACTCGCTTGGCAGCGGCGTAGTGTAGTCAACCGCATGCCCTTTGCTTTCGAGGCGTTTCCACGCCTGCAAAATACGCGCGGTCAGGTCGGGAGGCGATTGCCCCCCCAGAACCTCGTCGAGGCAGGCGTCGATGATCGGATCGTCCGGTTTATCGCTCATTGTAGTTTGCTTTCGATGCAATCGCGAAGTGTCTTCTTGGCGCGTTGCATCAAGTTTTTTGCACCATGCTCGCTCATCCCGAGCGTGGCAGCAATCGTCTCTCTCGAGGCCTGATCGCGGAAACGCAATTCCAATGCAAGTTTCGCTCGATCACTGAGAATCGCCAGGCAACACCGAAGTGCATCAACCAGTTCTTCTCCGTTGTCTTCTCCCGCCCAACTTTCCCAATTCTGACTTAACGCTTCTATGTTTTCGACCGCTGTCACTTTCTTGGCGCGACGTTGAAACGAAACCAGGGCGTTGTAAGCCGTTCGCCGCAAGTAAGCCGCTGTCGCTGCCGTGTTGTAGTTCTCGAAGGGGCGCTGTAACACCGCCAGAAACGTCTCCTGCGTTAAATCCTCGGCCAGATTCGACTCACACCCGAGCGCACGCAAATACCGCCAGACACCAGCCTGATGGTCTTCGATCAGACGTACCGGATCGAATGCGGTCGGATCGGGCGTTGACGCCGCTTTCATGACTGCTGCTGTATAAACGCGAAGAGCAAAGGAAAGTACTCAGATGAACCGTGTTAATCCGTGGATTGCTATGCGGCAAAGCTCAGCGCATAAAAACGGGCCGAGTGTGGAGGACTCGGCCCGTTGCTCACGTTTCACATGCTGGCATGTTTCAAAACTAGCCCCTGAGGCTCGATTAGGCAAACAACTCCTTGATGACCTTGCCCGAGTTAGCGATCTTCATCGGTCGGCCGCTCTTGCTCGTGAAGGTTGTTTCCAGCGAGATGCCAAGCGACTTGCAGACGCTCGCCATCACGTCTTGGGACGTGTAGGGCTCGGTGTCGACTCGGGTGCCATCTTCGTTGGTCTTGCCAACCGCGATGCCTCCATTCATTCCGGCCCCGCCGACCACGACGCTCCAGGATCGCGCCCAGTGGTCGCGTCCGGTCGTTCCGTTAATTCGTGGCGTGCGGCTGAATTCGCCCATCCACATCACGGCGGTGTCTTCCAGCAAACCGCGCTGTTCCAGATCCTCGAACAAGGCGCTCATCGCGCGATCCAAAACGGGCAAGCGCTGATTGGACAGCGTGTTGAAGATATCGTTGTGCATGTCCCATCCGCCTAGATCGACTTCGATAAACGGAACACCCGCTTCTACCAAGCGCCGGGCCATGAGACAGCCTTTGCCGAAGTTATCCATGCCGTAGCGTTCCTGAACCTCTTGAGGTTCTTCGGTGACTTTGAAAGCCTTCATCTGCTCGCTGGTCATGAGGGCCAGCGTCTTCTTGAGGATATTTTGATGATCCTGAGCCGCTTGCCCACGGTTCTGACTGACAAATCCCTTTTCAACCAGATCGAGAGCCGCCATGCGTTGCATTAACCGGCGTTCATCAAGTCCGATCTGAAGGTTGCGGATCTGGCCGTTGCTATTGACGGCGAACGGTGCCCAAGCCATGCCGAGGAAGCCTGGCCCTTCGCTACCACCGCCGACCGTGACGAACGGCGGAATCTCCAGTTCGGGACGCTGATCGATCGTCTCATGGGCAATCACCGCGCCGTAGCTCGGATGCTCGACGTTCGGATTCGGAACATATCCCGTGTGCATGTAGTAGCGGCCACGACCGTGATCTGCTTCACGAGTGCTCATCGAACGGATGATCGCGGCATTGTGCATCTGTTTCGCCATCATCGGCATGTGTTCGCTGATCTGCACATCACCGCTGGTGCTGATCGGCTTAAATTCGCCGCCGGTGTTCGTGCCGGGCTTGAGATCCCAGATGTCCATCGTCGACGGACCGCCGCTCATCCAGAGCATGATGGCGGACTTGCGTTTGCGTTTTAGCTCTTGAGCGTGCGTGCGGAGCGTGTGCCCCATCGTCAACGCTGGTATCACCATCGCAGAAGCGCCGGCCAGATGGCTCATGAAGTGACGTCGATTCATTCCCTGTGGGGTGGCAAAGCTTTTCATTTCAATTCTCCTGGGCTCAGAGGCGGGCTGGAACAAGCTTCGCAGTTTCGGCAACACTTAAGCGGATGCCGGAACTGCGAAGCTTGTCCCGGCCTACTTTAATCGTCGGCGTGTCCTAGTGGTTGATAATAAACTCGTTGCTATTCAAAACTGCCCACCAGATATCTTGTAACGCCGCGATCGTGGCGGCTGCAGCGTCGATGGGCTGCCTTTTATCGCGTCCGCTTGTGGCGCGTGCGATGAGCAACTGGTTGGCGATTGTGATCTCGTCTTTGGTGGGGCGACGCGCGAGTCCGGCTAGGAACAAGTACTCAATTTGCTGTTGCGGCTTTAAATTGCTGTTGACGAGACTCCAAAGGAAACTGCCGTTCTTGGCGTCCGTTGCGTTTTGAATCAACTCGCCGTTGAACATCATCAGAGCTTGCGGAATCGTACCGTTGAAGGTCGTTGCCTCGCCGCCATCATCCGTGCCGAAAGCCATCACGAATTGACTCAGCCACTGTGACTTGCTTCGTTCCTGCTGTTCATAGCTTCCGCCAGTCTCGGCGGCACGAGTTGCCACGAGCAGCGATTCGTACAGCTCTTCAGCTTGCATCTGGCGGAGATAGAAGTGCGTGAACTTAGGCGTCTCGCCAAGCAGCGGATCATCCTTCTCGTTGGCCTTCGTGACGCGGCTAGAAAGGGAATAGGCTTCGCTCAATGTGATCCAGCGGATCAACTCCTTGACATTATAGCTTTGCTCGCGAACTTGCTTCCCGAGATACTCAAGTAACTCGGGATGACTGGCTGGATTGTGGGGCCCCATGTCGTCGATCGGCTTGGTAAATCCATAGCCAAAGAAATGCGACCAGTAGCGATTCGCCACGCACATGTCGAGGAACTCGGACTGCTGAATCAACTCACCGAGCTTGTCGCGGCGATTTACTTCACTGACATAGCCGCTCTTGCCGATTTCCGTATCGTCGATAAATACCGGGTACGCTGCTTTCAAGAGCCCGTTACGCAGTTCGTAATAAATCTCGGCCGTTTCGGGTGTGCCACCCTCGCCACCAAAGTCTTGGTCCACTAACTCAGCGCCTTCGAGTTCGCGAGTTCCAGGAACATACTGACTCAGGGCACGCGTCTGACGGAAGAAAGCGTTAAACTCCCAAAACTTCTGCTGCTTCCATTCATTGAAAGGATGGTTGTGGCACTGAGTACATTGGACTTGCAGACCAAGGAAGATCTTTGCAACATCCGCAGTGGCTTGCGTACCTTTCTCTTCGTTGACTTTCATCGTGAGAAAGTTCACAGCACCGTTGAAGTTTGGCGCACCAGGACGATTCGACCCCGTCGCAGTGACCAGTTCGTCGACCATTTCGTTGTAAGGTTTGTTACGTGCAAAGCAGTCACGCAGGTACTTCTGCATGCCCTCGCGATTGGTCAGGCTGTTTCGTTCCGTGCCGCCCGCTCTTCCGATCAATATCGTCGTCCAGATCGTCGTCCAGTTTCGGGCATACTCTTCGGTGTACTTATCGTCGTAGAGCAATTTACCCACCAGATCGGCCTTCTTTGTCGCCGCTCGGCTCTTCGTGAATTCTTGGAGCTCGGCGACCGATGGGATACGACCAATGATGTCCAGATGAACTCGGCGGCACCATTCGCTTTCTGTCGCCTCTTGCGAAGGCTTCAATTCGTAAGCAGTCCACCCTTTTCGAATTTCTTCATTGATCTTCGCGACTTGCGGAATGCCGAAGTCATTATTACCGGCAGCACTCCACGCCGTGACGGGTGCAAACGCGAGCCACAAGGCGATAGAGGCAAGTAGTTGTGACGAAAATCTTACTGCCACGTTTCGTTCCTCACTTCATATGTTCGATCGTGCATATGACATTGAAACGAAGTGCCACGCGAAATGTACTCGTCTCAACGCAAAGATTCTCAGATTCAATCTATGGTACTGGTCTCGCTGGGTGAGTCAATCACTTGCTGACTCGCCATAACCTGTTTTTGGGTAAACAGATAACGCGATATTGGCGACAACTTTTAGCGCCTTTAAGCCTACAGATCTCGGCGGTCGCGAGTGATCCCCGCCCGTCTGTATCAGATTGCAACAATCGAGGCAAAATGATGTTGCGAAAAACAACGGGCGAGTTGGGAGCACTGTC
This sequence comes from Planctomycetota bacterium, assembly GCA_963204995.1. GTDB lineage: Bacteria > Planctomycetota > Planctomycetia > Pirellulales > Pirellulaceae. The sequence goes on from CAUJKL010000931.1 coordinate 4,382, forward strand.
TCCCAACTCGCCCAATTAGCAGCCAAAACTGCTCTAACTTTGATCGACAAACACCCGCCTTCTCTGTTCCGAGTACCTCGACTCTGAACCTCGCCAGAATGTTCCAAGTTCTGACAAGATAGGTGTTTGCGATCTCCGTTCTGTTGCCACTTCTTTGGTTCCGACCCCGCAGGTTTGGGCCTCTTCTCTGTTCCGACCCCGCGTGCGTGGTTCGGCGGTCTTGCGATTTCTGTTCCAAAGACAGTCGGACTAACAAGCAATTGCCATGCCGTCGAGAAGTCATTTCTGGTGAGTTCGCTCAGCGACGCCTGAACAGCGACTGAGCGATGCTGACGACAACGACGAGTAGGAGTGGTGCCGCGACCGTAAAGAGGATGAAGGCTAATTGAGCCGAGCGACCGCCCTGCATCGCGCGGACGAAGTACGAGGCTGCGGCTGCCACGACACTGACAATTAGCATGATCAGCAACATGGTGCCGATCCCGAACCGGGGCTGCCACGGTCGCGGAGATTCCTGTGGTCCATTTTGCTCGGACGGATTACCCATGACGCGTCGCGAACTAGCAGGAATGGAGTTTGGCAACCCGGTTAACAACGTCCTGTTGCGTGAGTTCGCCGTGGGTCGGAAGAATGACATAACAAGCGTCTTCGGAACAGCAGTCCAAGATTACCTGCTTCGAATTAGGAATCTGAAACCCTTCGTCGCAGGGCTCATGCCCGTGGATCAGTAGGTTCGTTCGCACTAACTGAGCGAAGGCTGTCGCGTTCTCCTCTCGGAAGTCGCGTCCCCAAACCAGA
>CAUJKL010000932.1 GCA_963204995.1 Planctomycetota bacterium
GTTCCCAATCCTAGCGCGATCATCTCCGTCGCACAGAACGATGTGAATCAAGCTGATTTCCGAGGCGTCAAGCGTTTGCCAACGACCTGGCAAAAAGTTGGCATGCACTCTCAACGTATCGCGTTTGCGTTGGATATCGACACGATCATCGCCGTCTGTTCCGACGATCTGCAGAACGCCTTCATGCACACGCATCCCGGTAACAAGTGAGGTGGCCGTTGCGACGTCGACGCCGTTGTCGTCGTCCTCTAAGGTGACGGTTACGGTGTAGATGCCGCCCGAGGCGTATTTGTGTTTTGCCGACACGGTTCCCGAACCATCCGATTCCGCCACGACACCGGAAGTGACGGTGCCATCACCCCAGTCGATCGTTGCTTTGTGAGTGTCGAGCACACCGGCGTCAGTAAAGGTGGCTCGAACACCGACCATATCACCGCCGCAGCCGCACGACATCGCTGTACTCTCAAAGGCCGTGATCTCTGGCGCGAGATTGTGAACGATCAGGTCGGCCGAGTCTTCCGACACGCCACCTTGCACATCTTCTACACGAACCGTGACGCGGAAGACGTCGACCGACACGCGGTGCCTCGTTCGTCGTTCTTCCCCACTTGATGCCGGTACCCAAGAGGTCGATACCGAGGCCTCCGTTCGAGTAGATCTTGTTCTCCAGGAACCGATTCCCTTCCACATGAGCCCGCAGATCGACGGCGACAACACCGGCGGTCTTGTTGTGCGCGATGGTATTGCGGCCGATGGTGTTGTCGTGGGCACCCATCATCACGGCCACTCCGACGTGCCCATTCGCCAACGCTCCCCCGTTCACATTAAGACCGATATAGTTGCCGGCGACAACCGTATCGATCGCTGAGTTATCGATGCCACCCGCACCGAGATAGATGCCGGACTCGTTGCCCGAGATGATGTTGCGTTCGACCTCGTTGCCTGCGTTTTCGAAAGTGGTGCCGATCCGATTGGAAGTCGCCCCGTCGAGCAGACCGATACCTGTCCAGTTCGGCAACCGTGATAGACCGGTCTTGTCGGTGCCGATGAGATTGCCGGCCACGACGTTGTGGAAAGCGTTGCGAAGCACGACGCCCCAATTGTGGCCGGAGATCAGGTTGCGCTCGGCGACATCATCGTTCCCGTCGCCGTCCGTGCCAATCCAATTGTTATCGGAACCGGTGACTTCAATTCCATAGGGGCCGACCCGCCCAGCGGGACTGAGATCGGGCCAGCCGCTCGGCGCGAGCATCCCGGTCGCATCAGTGCCGACGAAGTTCCCGGCGATATGGTTGCCGCTGCCGCCGCGCAACTCGATGTTGTCGCCATGAAAGCTGTGAACCGCCAGACCTTGTACCGTGCTGCCGCCGCCCTCGATGACGAGGCCCATCGCGTTGCCGGCCTGACGACCGTCCAACTCGATCTTCAAGACTGCGTTGATCTCGCCCAGCGACGTGTTCCGGCTAGCCCCCTCCTGAGAGAAGCCATCGATGATGACCGCCTCGGTGATCGTTAGCGTTGCCTTGGTTTGGAAACGCCACCAACTGTCAGCGTTCTTCGTCTGATACCCCGCGTCGCTTTCGTCCAGATTGAAGGTAATCCGGTCGAGGCCTTCGTGGCTATTGGCCCATTCGACGGCTGCTCGCAGCGAGCCATCAATGCTCTCCTCGCCAGGAGCGTAGTCCGCAGTTGTCGTGACCAACGAGTTCACGATGGATGTGTTGAACGGCGACTACTTCGTGTTCTTCAATCGTGCGCGAGATCGCTGCAAAATTCTGCGTTTCTGGGGGCGGCGACGGTTGCGAGCGAGAAACGTGAGGCACCACCGGACAAGCCGGTGGCATCCTTGGGACATTGGCACGGTTTATTAGCAGCGAACGTAACTACGCCCTGGACAAGCCAGGGGCATTTCCGGGCTCTTGGACAGTGATTGAAAGAGGATGTTATTTCGTGAGCGTTGCTACGAAGTGGAGGCAATAGAAGTATGGGTGTCTCTGCTATACCTCCTGCTGGCCGAGTTGGGGGAAGACGATGCGTTCGATCGTGCCAGCGCTGCCTCTTCTGATAAGCTGGCTCGTCTCGCTCGTGAGGCCCTGGCCGAACATCGTGCGGGGGGACGACACTCAGTAAACGCAAACTCACTACTACATCCACTCCCGAATCGGCTTGCCTTCGATCAAGCGAATGGGGCGGCCGTCGGGGGCTTGGGCGATTAGCTCGTGGGGGATGCCGAGCTTCATGTAGATCGTCGTCGCGATGTCGTCGCTCCAATACTCGTCCCTCGTCACGTAGCCGCCTTCGCCGTCGGTGGCACCCAACACGTGCCCGGCGGGTACACCGGCTCCGGCCATGATGGCGAAACCCGCTGTCGCCCAGTGATCGCGGCCGCTGGCCGAGTTGATGCTTGGCGTACGTCCAAAGTCTGTCAGCCAGCAAACCAGCGTCGTATCGAGCAAACCGCGCTCTTGCAAATCGATCAGTAATTGCGGCAAGGCTTGATCGACGGGCGGGATGCGGCTGTCTTTCAATGACTTGAAATTGTTTTGATGCGTGTCCCAACCGCCATCGGTGACCGTGACGAAACGCACGCCCGCTTCGATCAATCGCCGAGCCAGCAAGCAATTCTGGCCGAAGCGGTGCTTGCCATAAGCTTCGCGCAGCTTCTCGTCTTCCGATGCGATGTCAAACGCTTTCTTCGTTTCCTGCGCGGTGATCATGTTCAGCGCCGTTTCGTACTGCTCGTCGAGCGCTCGGAATGCAGCAGGCTGGAGTTCGGCTCCGCGTTGCAGTTGGTCGACGGTGGCGAGCATCTTTTTGCGACGATCAACGCGATCCAGCGAGATGCCGCTCGGCGGCGTGATATCGCGCACGGTGAACTTGTCACTGTTGGGATCGGAATCGATCACGAACGGGTTGTGTTCGTGCCCCAGTACACCCGCCGTGCCACCACCGAAGCGACTGTCCACATCTGTCCCAAGTTGCACGAAGGGAGGCATTGCTGTCTTGAAACCATGATAGTAACTCATTACCGAGCCATAAGTTGGATACGCCACCGCTTGATTGAAGCGACGCCCCGACATGACCCACTGGTCGGCCGAACCGTGGCTGCCGTTGCGTGGATTCCAGCCGCGCAGCAACGCAAAGCGGTCGGCGTGCTTGGCCATGTTCGGACAGATCTCGGTGAACTTGACGCCGGGGATCGCCGTGTCGATCACTCCGAATTCGCCGCGCACGGCCACGGGAGCGTCCGGCTTGGGATCGTAGGTGTCGTGGTGGCTGGTTCCGCCGCGAGTCCAGATGACGATGCAATTAACATCGGATTCGTGTCGACCTTGGGCGGCGGCCAGTTGCTTGCTGGCAATCGCGATGGGGAGCGAAACGCCGAGCCCCGTTAAAGCACCAACCTGAAGGAAGCTGCGGCGAGATACGCGGTCACAATCGCGAGTAGCACCGAAAGGGAGAGTCAGCATGGTGGCGATCTCTATTTGCGGGGTCGTGTGGTAGACATCGGGTGAGCTCGAATCGGGGATTCGAGTCGATGTCTGGAAGGCTTTGCTATCATAGCAACTCCTTCAGCTCGCTCAAAGCGAATAATCCAACCGAACTGGGTGAGTCACTTCCCCTGGTGCCGCACTGGACAGGCTGGTTGGATTGCCGCAACAATGACGGTAAAGATCAGGAATGAGTTAAAATGGCACACGAAGACTTCGATATCGATAGCTTGGCCACCTACCTCCATCTGACGCCACCGCAAGTGGCGAAGATGGCAGACCGAGGTAATTTGCCTGGCCGCAAGGTCGGTGGGCAGTGGCGATTCGCCCAAGCCGAGATTCATCATTGGCTGGAAGAACGGATTGGTGCCTCGGGCGAGAGCGAGTTGATTCAAGTCGAAGGAGTGCTGCAACGCGGAGCCGAGCATCGATCCGACGAAGCGATTTCGATCGCCGCGATGTTGCCGTTCGAAGCCATCGCCGTTCCCCTGGCGGCTCGGACTCGCAACTCCGTCGTCAATTCAATGGTGGGGCTAGCAGCAAGCACGGGTCTGCTGTGGGATCCGGAAAAGATGGCGGAAGCCGTTCGTCTGCGTGAAACGCTGCATCCAACCGCCTTGGACAACGGCGTCGCGCTGCTTCACCCGCGTCGCCCGATGCCGACCGTACTGGCCGAACCTGTGCTGGCACTGGGCCGTACGTCACATGGCATTCCGTTTGGCGGGCCGCGTGGAATGTTGACCGACATCTTTTTTCTGATTTGCTCTATCGACGATCGGGGACATCTGCGAACACTGGCCAGATTG